>RKSA01000134.1 GCA_007571115.1 Gammaproteobacteria bacterium | reverse complement strand
GGATTGCCTGAGGTTCTGTTCATTCTCACGATTCCCCGATCAGCGCCGCAGCGCCTCACCTGTTCCAGCCAATGCGACTTGGTGGGTGATGGTTTCAGCGCTGCGCAGCCTGACGCTGAGCTGGCTGCCGTAGCGCAGATCGACGATGGCGTGCCGCTGCTGTTCCGCTTCGGCCAGACCCTGGCGGAAATGCACATACCTTTGCAGCCGGTCAACGAGGTCATCGCTGCCGAGCACGACTTCGGTCATGCCATCGATTTGCAGCCGCCAGCTCCGCCGCGGACTCGTGCTCAGGCCGCTCAGGCGCAAGCCGAACGGATAGAGTATCTGGTTGAAGCGCTGGTACTGGCGCATGACCTGGAAATGCGAATCCGCAGGCCCGCTCAGCAATGGCAGCGATGCTGTGGCGACCGAACGATTCCAGGGAATCACCTCGCCACCTTGGGTAATCAGCGCGTCGTCGCCCCAGTGCGCGATCACGCGCTCCTCGACGAGCCGCAGGTGCAGCGTGTCGGGCCAGCGGCGGCCAACGGCGGCGCTGGCAACCCAGCGCAGGCTTTCGACGCGCTGCCTCGCCAATTCGAGATCAAGCTGGAAAAACCCGGTTCCCGCGAACGGCGCCAGCGCCGCTTCGAGCTCGGCCGGCGACAGCAGCGACGAACTGCCTTCGACTTCCACCCGGGTCAGCGGCGGATTGAGCCGCGGCTCGAGCACCGGCCAGTTGCGCTGGACAAGCAGCGCCACGTTCGCTGCGGAAACCAGCACGACCAGCGACAGCAACACTGCCACGAGCGTCGCGCCTGCTGTCGCGTCTTTCGCGGCATTTCCAGCCGCAGCGCCGCCAGCCGCAGCGCCCTGCTCGCGGCAGCGCCGCTCTGTTGGGAAGATTTCGTCAGTCATGGGTTTTGCGCCTCCGCCTCGCAAACGAGTATGCGCCTCATGAGATCGTCGTAACTCATGCCGAGGCGGCTTGCCGCCATCGGGATGATGCTATGGCCGGTCATGCCTGGCACGGTATTGACCTCGAGCAAATGGAAGTTCCCCTCTTGATCGTGCATCAGATCGACCCTGGCAAGCCCGCAGCAGCCCAGTGCGCGGTAGGCGTCATGGGCAAGGGCCTGCAGCCGCTGATGCTGCGAAGCGGAAAGATCCGCAGGGCAGATGTATTCGGTCGCCTGGTCCTCGTATTTCGCGTGGTAGTCGAAAAACTTTCGCTGCGTGACGAGTTCCACCGCAGGCATTGGTTCGTCTTGCAGGATGCCGACCGAAAACTCCCTGCCCCGTATGTATCTTTCGGCCATTACCGGAGAATCGAAAGCCGCCGCAAGCGAAAACTGCTCGGCCAACGCGGCGGCGTCGTGAGCGATTCCGACTCCCAGGCTCGATCCGCCGGCGACGGGCTTGACGACCACCGAGCCCAGCTCGGAGATCACTTGTTGCCAGTCGGTTTGGGCTTCGAGCGAAACGAAATCGGCCGTGGGCAAGCCGAGCTGCCGCCAGACCAGCTTGCTCATGATCTTGTCCATGGCCAGCGCCGAAGCGAGCACGCCGCTACCGCTGCCAGGAATCCCGAGCACTTCGAGCAAGCCCTGCACGGCGCCATCCTCGCCGCCTCGACCGTGCAGCATGACGAGGGCGAAATCGGCGCCGGCATCGCGCAGATGCCCAGGCAGGTCGCGGCCGGCATCGATCGCCACCGCAGGAACGCCAAGGCGTTGCAAGCTGGCGAAGGCAGCCTCGCCGCTGCGCAGGGAAATCTCGCGCTCGGGCGAATCACCGCCCATGAGCACGGCGACCCGGCCCAGCCCGACGACGCTTTGCGGAAGTGGCGAACGCTTCATGCCCCCTCCCCCCGCCCGGCTTCGGTGAATCCCTTCTCGACGAGCTTCCTCGCAAGGGCGCCAACACTGCCGGCGCCCTGGGTGAGCACGATGTCGCCAGGCCGCAGCAGCGGCACGAGCACCTCGTGCAGCCGCTCCTCGCTCGACACGTGAATCGGGTCGACCTTGCCCTGCTGGCGGATCGACCCGCAGAGCGAGCGCGAATCGGCACCGGGCAAGGCCTGCTCGCCGGCGCCATAGACTTCCAGCAGCAGCAGCAGGTCGACCTGGGAGAGCACGGCGACGAAGTCCTCGTACAGGTCGCGGGTGCGGCTGTAGCGATGGGGCTGGAACACCATCACGAGCCGGCGCTCGGGCCAGCCGACGCGCAGGGCCTCGATCGTCACGGCAAGCTCGCTTGGATGATGGCCGTAGTCGTCGATCAACGATACGGCGCCGCCAGGAACGGCGAACTCGCCGAGCTGCTCGAAGCGCCGCGCAACGCCGACGAAACTGGCGATGCCTGCGCGGATTCGCTCGTCGTCGACTCCTTCGTCGCTCGCCACGGCCACCGCAGCAGCGGCGTTCAGCGCGTTGTGCCGGCCTGGCATGAACAGCTCGAGAGGCAGCGGCGACAAGCCGTCGGGCCGCTCGACGGTGAAACGGATCCGCCCCTGCTGCTGGCGCTCGCCGACGATGCGATAGTCGGCGCGCTCATCGAAGCCGTAGGTGATCGTCGGCCTCGAGATGCGTGGCAGAATTTCCCGCACTGCGGGATCGTCGAGGCAAAGCACCGCGAGCCCATGGAAAGGCAGGTTGTGCAGGAAGTTGACGAAAGACTGCTGCAATTTGCCGAAATCGCCGCCATAGGTCGCCATGTGGTCAGCCTCGATGTTGGTGACCACGGCGACCAGGGGCTGCAAGTGCATGAACGAGGCGTCGCTTTCATCGGCCTCAGCAACAAGATAGCGGCTTTCGCCAAGACCGGCGTTGGCGCCGGCGCTGTTCAGCACGCCACCGATGATAAAGGTCGGGTCGAGGCCACCTTCGGCAAACACCGAGGCGATCAGGCTCGTCGTCGTCGTCTTGCCATGGGTTCCCGCCACCGCGATGGCGTGGCGGTAACGCATCAGCTCGGCGAGCATTTCGGCTCGGGGAATCAGCGGCTTGCCGGCTTTCGTGGCAGCGAGCAGCTCGACATTGTCTGCATCGACCGCAGACGAATGGACCACGACATCGGCGGCGCCGACATTGCTCGCATCGTGGCCGGCGAACACATCGATTCCGATCTCGGCGAGCCGCGCCGTCACCGGGGAAGGCCGCAAGTCCGAGCCCGTGACGCGATAGCCCTGATTGCACAGCACTTCGGCGATTCCGCACATGCCAGCGCCGCCGATGCCGACGAAGTGGATCGTCCTGATGCGGCGCATTCCGGGAGGGAAGCGCTTTTCAGCAAGCTCAGCCATCGATCGCCTCCAGGCACGATTCGGCGACTCGCTCGGCGGCGTCGGTGACCGCGATATCCCGGGCGCGCCGCGACATCTCCGCGAGCCAGTCGCGATCGCTATCGATTCGCGCCAATGTTTCGCGAAGCCGCTCGGGAGACAGCTCGGACTGCTCGATGACTTCCGCAGCCTGCCGCGCCAGCAGCCATTGGGCATTGCGCAACTGCTGCTGATCGCTGTGATGCGGATAGGGAACGAACACCGCCGGCAAGCCCGCAGCCGCGACTTCTGCGACGGTGCTCGCTCCGGCGCGGCACAGCACCAGGTCAGCCCAGCAGTAGGCTTCGCCGATCTCCTCGATGAACCCTGTCACCCGGCACGACTCGCCGAGGGCAATTCCGAGCCGCTGGTAGGCCTGCC
>RKSA01000013.1 GCA_007571115.1 Gammaproteobacteria bacterium | reverse complement strand
AGGCACAATAGATCGCATTATAGCTTGCAGCGATGCGAAAGAGGTCGAAATTTCTTGTCCGCGTCGCTGCTCTGGTGTACAGTTCCAAGGCTGGTCAGTCGGAATCCATGACTGGAATTCATGACCGGAATTCATGACCGGAATTTATGAACAGGAGGCAACGATGATTGTGTACGCAAATGCACGAATCAAGGCTGCCAGAATGGGAACGCTGGCAATTCTCCTTGCGGCAGTTACGGCAGTGCCGGGGTTTGCCGTACAGGCCCAGACCGCAGAACGCGAGGAGATCAAGGAACTCGTCGAAATCACCGTCACCGGAACTCGCGGCAGGCCCCGCTCGGTTGCCGAAAGCCCCGTGGCGATCGACGTATTTTCCGCAGAGCAACTTGAACTGCAACCCCAGGTGGGCCTGTTCGAAACGCTCAGATTCCTTGTTCCCTCGCTCAACATGCCGCAGCGCCCCGGAGGCGGCACCGCGACCTTCATCGCCTCTGCCGGCCTGCGCGGGCTGCACCCCGACCAGACGCTGATCCTCGTGAATGGCAAGCGCCGCCACCGCACCGCGCTCATCAATACCAGCACGGGGCAGTACAGCGGCTCGGCGGGAGTCGACCTCAACCTCATTCCCCGTTCGGCGATCCGGCAGATCGAAGTGCTGCGCGACGGTGCCGCAGCGCAATACGGCTCCGACGCGATCGCCGGAGTCGTCAACATCATCCTCGAGGACGCCGGCGAAGGAGGCAGCTTCACCGCGAACGGCGGCGCAAACCTCGATCATGGCGACGGAAAGTTCCGCAATGCGGGGGTCAATCTCGGAACGCGGCTCGGCGATGACGGATTCCTCAATTTCAGCTTCGACTACATGGATTCGGGGTTCTCCAACCGCGCGCGACCCGTGCCGATCCCGGATCCGGCCAATCCTGCCGGGCGCAATCTGTACCCCTTGCTGCCGGGAGGCGGGCTCGATCCGAGAGAGTTCACGATCGATCGCCTCGTGACGTCAAACTACGGCAACTTTCCCCGGGAAACCTATGCTGGAGCGATCAATTTCGCCTATGCGCCCGGCGCTGTCGAACTGTACGGATTCGCCACCTTCGCCAATCGCGACTCGACCCTCGACTTCACGTTTCGCAGGCCCCGCGATTCCCGGGCGATTCCGCAGATCTATCCCCAGGGTTTCCGGCCCCGGGAAGTGATCGGCGAAAGGGATCATGAAATCGTCGCCGGATTGCGTGGCATTGCGGGAGACTGGGACTGGGATGTTTCGCTGAACAGCGGGCAGAACGAAGCGACTTGGAACAACACCCGCGGCATCAATGCCAGCCTTGGCGAACTCAGCCCGACTTCGTTCTATCTCGGGCAGATGATCGCCAGAGAATTCAATGTGCAGCTCGACATCACCCGGGCGATGCTTCTCGCCGGCGGCGGCCAGCTCCAGGTCTCCCTCGGCACGCAATTCCGCGATGAAAGCTACGCGATCACTGCCGGCGAGCCCGCGAGCTACGCCGACGGCAACAATGGCCGCGCTCCCGCAGCGCAAGGTTTTCCGGGATTTTCTCCCGAAGCCGTGAACGACCTGTCGCGCAACAACTTCAACATCTACGGCGAATTGGGCTGGGATCCGAGCGAGCAGTTGTTCCTCGGCGCCGCGCTTCGATACGAGGATTTTGACGATTCGGCCGGCGAGGAACTAATCGGCAAGATCAGTGCGCGTTTTGCGCTGTCCGACTCTTTCGCCCTGCGTGGCTCGGCAAACACGGGATTCCGCGCTCCCAGCGTGCAGCAGCTCGGCTTTCGCGGCAGCCGCGGGCAGTTTGTCGACCTCGACAACGACGGCATCGCCGAAACCATCGTGCTGCGGCAAACGCTGCCATCGACCGACCCCGCAGCCCGGGCTCTCGGCGCCGTGCCCCTCGTTCCCGAGACATCGGTGAACTTCAGCGTCGGTTTCACGTACCAGCTCCCTTCCGGAATCGACTTGACGGTGGACTTCTACCGCATCGACGTCGACGACCGCGTGGCGCTATCGACCCAGTTCAACCGCGGCGACGGTCGCGCGGCCCAGGGCGGCGGCAGCATCGGCAGCAAGATTTCCGCCCTGCTCGATGCAGCCGGGTTCGACGCCAGCCTCGGTGGAGTGAACTACTTCACCAATGCGATCGACACCCGCAGCGAAGGCTTCGACGTCGTCGCGACGTACAGCATGGACACCGTTGTCGGCGCAATTGACTTCACGGCTGCCTACAATTACAGCGACCTGTCGATCCGCTCGGTCGACCCCAACCCCGAAGAGCTCGCCGGGCTCGTGCTTGCCAATGGTTCGCCGATCGTCCAGTTCAATCGCGCGCGTCTTGGAACCTATACCGACGAATTCGCCGATTCGCTTTTCTCGTTGAGCGCCGCCTGGTACGGGAGGAACTTCAGCGCGAACGTCCGTTCGACTCGATTCGGAGACTACACGAACGTCGCGACAGCGGCGCGCAACGACACCTTCAACGACGCGCGATGGATCGTCGATTTCGAGATAGGCTACGATTTCCGCAACGGGATTGCCTTGCATGCCGGTGCCAACAACGCTTTCAACGAATACCCCGACGAGGTGCGCAGCGCCAGCTCGCTAGGCAACGGCTTCTACGACACGATCTCCCCCTACGGCTTCACCGGAGGAAGCTGGTACCTGCGAACTTCCTATGCGTGGTAGGGAGGAGCAGCTCATGCCCAAGCTTTTCTCGCGACGCATCGCCCTGCCCTTTTGCGCTGCTCCATCCTTTTGCGCTGCCCTGTTTCTTTTTGCCGCTGGCCAGGCCGGGGGCCAGAGCTTGCAGAATTACCAGGGAGACTTCCCCGAGTCGCTGAAGGCCTTCTACCATGTGCCTGTGGCAATGCGCGACGGCATTCGCCTCATGACCGACGTGTACCTTCCCGAGCAAGGCGGCAAGTTTCCCACGCTGCTCGTCCGCGACATGTACTCCAACGGATCGAACGAACTGCGGCAGCGCTACGCGAAATTCGCCACGGCAAACGGCTATGCCTTCGTCTTCCAGAGCGTTCGCGGGCGCTACGACTCTGACGGGAGCTGGTATCCCTACTTCCAGGAGATCAATGACGGCGACGACACGCTGAGCTGGATTGCCAAGCAGCCGTGGTCGGACGGCAAGGTTGGCATGTTCGGCTCCTCGTATCTCGCCTCGGTGCAATGGCTCGCGGCGCTGAACGGCAATCCCGCGCTGCTCGCGATCGCGCCGGCTGTCAGCCCCGGCAACTATTACCGCGACGTCGCCTACCCCGGAGGCGCCTTCTCGCTGCTGTCGAGAGCGCGCTGGGGAATCGCTCTCGCTGGCAGCCGCACGAACATGAACTACCCGATCGACTGGATCAACGGCATCGGCCATCTTCCCCTCGAAACGCTCGCCGAGAGTCTTGGCTTCGACATTCGCCACTTCCAGGACTGGCTCGCGCATCCGAGCTATGACGCGTATTGGCGACCGCTCGATCTCGAGGCCCGGGCAGGCGAAATGTCGGTTCCAGCGCTGAACATCGGCGGCTGGTACGACGTGTTCCTGCGCAGCACGATCGGCAGCTACCAAAGCATGACCCGGCAAGCCGCGAGCGAAACCGCGCGCCAGGGCCAGCGAATGCTGATTGGCCCTTGGCCCCATGGCTGGAACCAGTCCTCGACGGTCGGCGATCTCGATTTCGG
>RKSA01000059.1 GCA_007571115.1 Gammaproteobacteria bacterium | reverse complement strand
CGATCAGCGGCGCGGCGTGGTTCGCCGAGCAGTTCCTCGCCGGCGACGATTCGGTTCGCGACGCCTTTCTCCGCGTGCTCAGCGCCGGCGGTTCGGACCATCCCCACGATATCCTGCGCGACCAGGCAGGCCTCGACATGACCCGCGCCGAAGCCTACGAGCCGGTATTTCGGCGCATGGCGGAGCTGATCGACCGGATCGAGGCGCTGCTGTAGCGACAGTCGCAGAAACAGTTGCAGGAACAGTCGCAGAGGCAGATGCGGAAGCGATTTGGGCGATCGGGCCGATTGTGGCATCATGCGCGCTTTTTCCAGCCAGGTCCGCCACGCCAGCCACACTGCCATGAACGAATTGCTCAAGGTCCATCCCGACAATCCCTCACCGCGCAGCGTCAAGATCGCTGTCAAACACTTGCGCAACGGCGGCGTGATCGTCTATCCGACCGATTCGACCTATGCCCTGGGCTGCAATATCGGCAACAAGAGCGCCCTCGAGCGAATTCGCCGCATCCGCCAGCTTGGCGACCGGCACAATTTCACCCTCGTTTGCAGTGACCTGTCGTCGCTGGCGACCTATGCCCAGGTGCCGAATAGCGCCTACCGGATTCTCAGGGCTCACACTCCGGGGCCGTACACCTTCATCCTCAAGGCGAGCCCCGAGGTGCCGCGCCGCCTCATGCATCCGAAACGCAAGACGATCGGCCTGCGAGTTCCCGACCACGGCGTCGCCCGGGCCCTGCTTGCCGAACTCGGCGAGCCCGTCATGAGCACCAGCTTGAGCTTGCCGGGGGATGATGCACCATTGAGCGATGTCACCGAGATCGTCGAGCGAATCGGCAAGCACGTCGATCTGGTCCTCGATGTCGGCGCCTGCGGAATCGAGCCGACGACGATGGTCGACCTGGTCGCAGGCGTTCCCGAATTGCTTCGCGAAGGCAAGGGCGACAGCGCACCCTTTGCCTGAGTGGCATTCGAACAGCATCTGGCCAGCAAGCCCGGAACCTTCTTCGCAAATTCGTCGGAGTACAGCATGACCGAAGCGAATCGCCGCCAGACCGTGCTTTCCGGGATGCGCCCCACGGGCAGGCTGCATCTCGGCCACTATCACGGCGTGCTGAAGAACTGGGCGAGGCTGCAAAGCGAGTACGACTGCTTTTTCTTCGTCGCCGACTGGCACGCCCTGACCACCGACTACGGCGACGCCGAGCAGCTCAGCGAGCACGTGATCGACATGGCGATCGACTGGCTCGCCACGGGAATCGACCCGCAAGCCGCGACGCTGTTCGTCCAGTCCCAGGTTCGCGAGCACGCCGAACTGCACCTGCTGCTCTCGATGACGACGCCATTGAGCTGGCTTGAACGCGTTCCGAGCTACAAGGAGCAGCGTGAAAAGCTTGCCGGCAAGTCCCTCGATACCTATGGCTTCCTCGGCTATCCACTGTTGCAGGCGGCCGACATTCTCGTCTACGGCGCCGAATTCGTTCCGGTCGGCGCCGATCAGGTCGCCCACGTCGAATTGACCCGTGAAGTCGCGCGGCGCTTCAACCACCTGCACGGTCGCAAGGTGCTCGCCGAACCCCAGGCATTGCTGACCAGGTTCGCGAAAATGCCAGGCCTCGACGGGCAGAAAATGTCCAAGTCGTACCACAATGCGATCGAGTTGCGCGAGGCGCCCGAGCAGGTCGAGAAGAAAATCCGCACCATGCCCACGGACCCTGCCAGGGTGCGCCGCAGTGACCCCGGCGACCCTGGCAAATGCCCTGCCTGGCAGTTTCACGAGGTCTATTCGAGCGAGCAGACCCGGCAATGGGCGCGGCAGGGCTGCGTCAGCGCCGGAATCGGCTGCGTCGAATGCAAGCGCCCCCTCATCGATGCGGTTCTCGAAGAGCTCGAACCGATCCGCAAGGCTGCGAGCGTCTACGAAGAGGATCCCGGTGCAGTGCGCGCGATTCTCTGGGCTGGCGCCGAACGCGCCAGGGAGTCGGCCGAGGCGACGATGCAGCAAGCGCGGGATGCCATGGGGCTGAGCCGCTGGCAGTCGGAATCGCCCGCCCCGATGCGATAGAATTGCCGCGATTCGGCAATCATGTCAGGCGCTGACTTGCAAGCGACAAACCCTCAAGAGACAAGCCCTGCCAGGCCGGCCGGGTCCGGCAACGCTTCCCTGGCGGCAACCGCCCAGGTTGCCGGCGCCGTGGTCGAGCTGCCGAGCGACCTGTACATTCCGCCGAATGCCCTCGCGGTGTGCCTCGACACCTTCGAGGGGCCCCTCGACCTGCTGCTCTATCTCGTCAGGCGCCGCAACATCGACATTCTCGAGATCGACGTCGCCGAAATCACCGATCAGTACGTCGCCTACATCGAGCTGATGCAGGCGAGCCAGTTCGAGTTGGCCGCCGAATACATGGTCATGGCTGCGACCCTGGCCGAGATCAAGTCGCGCATCCTGCTGCCGCGGCCCGAACCCGAGGAGGCCGGCGAGGAAGCCGATCCGCGCAGCGAACTCGTTCGGCAGTTGCTCGAATACGAGCGCTACAAGCTCGCCGCCGAGCAGCTCGACGAGCTGCCGCGAATCGATCGCGAACTGCGCCAGGCACTGGCAGGGCTTCCCGACCGGCGCTACGAACGCCCCCAGCCTGCGGTGCAATTGTCCGATCTGCTCGAGGCGCTGGCCGCAGCGTTGCGCCAGGCCGAGCTGTTCGAGCATCACCACGTGCGCGGCGAATCAATCTCCACCGAGGACAAGATCAGCCATTTGCTCGCCAATCTTGACCGCGAGCGTTTCCTGCCTCTCGTTGCGATGTTCGATGCCCGGGAAGGGCGGCTCGGGGTCGTCGTCACTTTTCTTGCCGTCATGGAGCTGATGCGCAAGGCCCTGGTGGAGATCGTCCAGCCCGATGGTTTCGGCCCGATCCATCTGCGCCTTGCAGGGCCGGGAGAATCGGCATGAGCATGGCATTGAAGGCCACCACATTGAAACCCGCCACATTGAAGCCAATAGTCGAGGCATTGCTGCTTGCGGCCGACCGCCCGCTCGCTCTCGAGGAGATGAAGTCGGTGTTCGATCCGGCACAACGCCCCGGCAACGGCGAGTTGCGCGAGGCGCTGGCGAGCCTCGCCGCCGATTGCGAGCAGCGCGGAGTCGAGCTGAAGGAGGTCGCCTCGGGTTTCCGCTTGCAGATCCGCGCCGAGCACGCGGGCCGGGTGAATCGCCTTTGGCAGGAAAAGCCGCCTCGCTACAGCCGGGCATTGCTCGAAACCCTGGCGTTGATCGCGTATCGGCAGCCGGCGACCCGGGGCGATATCGAGCAGGTTCGCGGCGTTGCCGTCAGTTCCGCGATCATCCGCACCCTGGTCGATCGCGAATGGATCCGCGTCTCGGGTCACCGCGAAACCCCCGGTCGCCCCGAGCTGTTTGTCACGACGCGGCAGTTTCTCGATCATTTCAACCTGGGAAGCCTTGCCGACTTGCCGCCGCTGGGCGAAATCGCCGAAACCCCCGAAGCTATCGAAGCCCCCGAAACTCCCAAAGCTGTCCTGAACATCAGTGATCAGTTTTTGGTACCTTTTTTCGAAGATGTGCAAATTGATGACCTCTCTTGGAAAGACCACCAATTCTAAGGGGAACTGGGGTAGTCTTCTCATGGCTTAAGATTTTTCTTCCCACACCTGGACCAATTCGATCAGTACGGAGAGTGAGCGACTCATGTCCT
>RKSA01000148.1 GCA_007571115.1 Gammaproteobacteria bacterium | reverse complement strand
GAGGCACTGTTCGAGGCGCAACGCTGGATGCCGGGAATCGTGATCGCGCAGGTCGATGACGATGCCAGGCCCGACCTGCTCTACGTCAACCAGGGAGTCGACGGTCGCGGCCAGCTCAATGTGCATTACCAGCAGGCCGGCAACCGCTTCAACGAAAAGCCCGACTGGCGCCATTCCTTCGATTCCGACGGCGAATGGCGGCTCGTGAACCTCGACGGCGACGAGCGAGTTGACCTGCTGCAATGGGTCGAACGCGGCGGCGACTGGGATGTGCGGCTGCACCGCAACGACAACGGCACTTTCGACCTGGAAAAGCCCGCCCAGATCATGCGTTTCGGCGGCTACGACCTCGATGTCGAAGCCGTCGAGCTGCACGGCGAGCCGGCGCTTGCCGTCACGCACTACGCGGTTCCCGCCATGGAGGCGATCCGCAATGCTGGAGTCCAGCGGGTGACTTTGCTCTATGGCGCCGGCGCCGAGCCGGGCGAGTGGTTTGCGCGGCGCCCGGCGATGCGGCTTGAAGAGACGTTTTCCGTCGACAATGTTCGCGGCCTCGCCGAGCCGATCATCCTCGGCCACGACCTCGATGCCGACGGCGGCCCCGATGCCCTGTACGTCACCGAGCGAGGCACCCTGGCTGCGCGGCGCGTCAACGACCGCTTGCAGATCGAAAGCGGGGATTTCTGGGAGCACGTCGCTTCGCGTTCGGTGTTCGAGGTCGATGTCGAAGAACTCAACGGCGACTCGATCCCCGATCTGGTCCTGCGCCACAGCAACGCGACGACGATCCTGGTGTCGCGGCCATGAAAGCGCTGCCGATCCGCTTGCTCGCGACTTCACTGCTTGCGGCCTGGCTGCCTGCCGCCTCTGGCGCCGACCAATGGAACCACGTTTCCCAGCCGCTGGATCTTCCCGCTGCAAGCGAAAGCCTGGTACTCGCCGACCTCGACGGCGACTCGAACAGGGAAATCATCGCCGTTCTCGAGGACGAGCTTCGCATCTACCTGCAAGGCCCCGAAGGTTTTGATTTCACTGCCGGTTTCGCCAGCCTGCGTTTTGACGCACGCGCCGTCGGCTGGGACATCGCCACGGGTTTTGCCCAGAGCGGCCAGGCGTCGATCATTGCCCTGCTCGATGGCGATGTCGTGCAGGCCTGGCATCTGCGCGACGGCGCACTGAGCGAGGCTGAAACCGTGCTCGCAGGAATCGGCGGCTTTCTCAGCCCCGGGATCAACCGCCTGCATTTCGCCCGGGACATCAATGCCGACGGCCTGACCGACCTGGTGACTCCAGCGCCAGGCGCCCTGCGAATCCATCTGCGGCGGTCGGAAGGCGGTTTCCAGCGCGCCCTGGCGGTCGAATCGGAGCTGCGTGTTCGCACCAATCTCAATGCCGAGAGGCTGTTCTGGCGGGCAGGGCAGGCGATCACGATTCCCGCTCTGCAATTGCGCGACCTGAATGCCGACGGCCATCCCGACCTGATTGCGGAAACCGACGAGCTGCTCGCGGTGTTTCTCGCGGCGCCCGAGGCGCCAGGATACTTTGCCGAGGCGCCGAGCTACGCCATCGACCTCGAAGCCATCGAGGAGCGGCTCGGCGAATTCGACGCCGACAATCTCGACTTTTCCAATCTGACCGGAATTCTCGCGCTGACCCACCAGCAATGGCTCGAGGACGTCGATGGCGACGGCATCGACGACCTGGTGCTGCGCGAGGGGAGCAAGATTTCGCTGTTCGCCGGCAACCGAGACGGCATGGAGCTGGCGAGCCCGCGCCAGGTGCTTCGTTCCGGGGGCAATGTGCTCGGCAGCTTTCTCCATGATGAAAACGACGACGGCCTGAAAGACCTATGGCTTTGGCGAATCGAGTCGATCTCCCTCGGCGACGTGTTTCTCTCCCTCGTGCTCGCTAGCGACATCGCCATCGAGGCGCTGATCTACCCTAACGACGGCGAGCGTTTCGCGCGCAGGCCGAGCCGCAAGATCACCGTTTCCTTGCAGATTCCTTCGCTCGTCGGCTTGGCGGGAGATTTTCGCGAATTGAACGAAGCCGCCGATACGACCCGCAGCGCCGACCTCGCCTCGACCGCCGCAGCCCAGCTCGATGCCGATTTCGACCGGCTCGACCTGCTGGCATTGCTCGACGAGCGGCTGCAAGTGTTTTTCAACAGCATCGAGCCCGAACCGGAGCAGCCGCAGTTCATGGCCTCGCTCGGCTATAGCCGCGAGCGCGACGACTACCGAATCGACTTGCGCGCGATGATCGATGACATCTCGGTCGGCGAAGACTCGCGTCTTCGCCAAGTGCAGGGGCGCGAACCCGACCTGAGCCTCGATGTCGGCGCCGCCGCTGCCGCCGGCGAAGTACTCGCAGTCAATCTCAATGACGATGGCATCGCCGACGTGCTCGTGCTGTCCCGAAGCGCCGCTGGGGACATCGAGGGAATGCTGCTGCTTTCGCAGGATTCTGCCGCAGACTGAACCCGCCCGTTCGCCTGGGGCGCACCGCCGCCCTGGCCGACATTCGCAGAAATTCAAGTTTTTCAAGTATTTGCAAGCAAAATCAAAAATTTGCCTGCATTTTGAAAATTCTTTCAAAAATTTCTTGAAAATTTGAAAAAATTTTGAACTTGCGTTCGAACTCGCGTTTGCGTTTGAATATCCGGGTTAATCGAGAGAAACGAGCGAGAGCCATCGTGAAGAAAACCGTCTGGATCACCCTCGCCGTCGCATTCGTCGTCGTCAATGCCCTCGCCGAGGCGGCCCGGCATTTCGGCGCTGTCGAGATCGCGATGTTCTATCGCCTCACCCTGGTGCTTGGAATCACCGTGATCGCGGCGATTTTCACCGGCTCGATCGTTCTCGTGCGCAAGCTCGATGAGGAGAGGCCGCTTTCGGGAGAGGTCACGACCAGCGAGATCCTGCGCTGCCTGCGCCGCAAGAAGCTCCGTTGCACCGTCGATGCCTTCGCGGGGCTGAAAGGCATCGAGCCTGCCGATATCGAGCGCCTGCTCGGCACGAGGCGCCGCAGCGACACTGCATGGCTCGTCTCGTCGGCAAGCCATCGCCCGATCAGCCACCAAGAGCATGAATTGCCCGCCGAGCTGTTCGCCAGCCCGCGCGTGATCACGACTGCGGAAGAGCTCAGGCAGCTCCTGCTCGAATGCCGCAGCTAACAGCAAATGGGAGAATCGTCTTGCCAGCCCCCATGGCATGTTTGCTGGTCGTTTTGACCGCCTTCACGGCGTGCAGCGACGAGCTCGGTCGCGCGCGCCCCCATGTGCTCGCAACGGCGACCAGCGGTGGCGTGTTCTACCCTGTCGGGGTCGCGATCGCGACGATCGCCCACGCCGAGCTGCACGAAAGCGAGAACATTTCGCTCACCGCGATCAGTTCCGCAGGCTCGATGGAAAACCTCAAGCTGCTTCGCGACAACCAGGCGCAGTTCGCGATCCTGCAAGGCCTGTTCGGCGCCTGGTCCTGGGTCGGCGAAGGCCCGGTTCGCGAACCCCAGACGCAGCTCCGTTCGGTGAGCGCGTTGTGGAAGAACGTCGAGCATTTCGTTCTGCTCAGCGAATTGGCGAGCAGCGGCGGCATCATCGACCTGAACAGTCTCGACGGCCAGCGCTACGTGCTCGGAGCGCGCAATTCGGGCGCCGAGCAGACCGGCCGCTTCATCCTCGAAACCCTCGGCATCGACTACCAAAACAAGTTCAGCCTGGC
>RKSA01000074.1 GCA_007571115.1 Gammaproteobacteria bacterium | reverse complement strand
CGGTATCGAGCGACTCGTCGAGCGCTTCGTCGTCCGGCAGGTCTTCTTCGAGCCCGAAAGTTCCGGTTTGCACACTGGCAGCCATGGCATCGCGGCGTTTGTGCAGGGTCTCGCGCAAGGCCACGAAACTGCTAGCGAGCCTGCGTCGGTAAATCGTCATGACGAAGCCGACCGCAGGGCGCTCCTGCTCTTCCGCCTTGCCATAGGCGCTGGCGATGTATTCCTCGACCGCATCGTACATCGCCCTTTCGGCGTCCGACATCTTCAGAAAGCGATCTTTGACTTGCCGCTTGGCGACAGGTGTCGTCATCATTCCTTGCTGGAAATAGCGTCGTAGCAATTCACGGGTGTTGCGCGAAACCAGCCGACGAACCGGAGTGTTCGCTCGCATGATGGCGACAGCTTCCCCACGCTCCTCGAACCGCAACTGCCGACGCGGAATGCTGGCCACGTCGCGCAAGGCCCGGAGCAGCTTGTTGGCCTTCGGCTTCGACAGATCGGCCACGCGCTGTGCCGCTGCCGTCTCGAAAGCGCCGTAGGCATCTTCTGCGGACCGGAAAAGCGAGGCCATGCGCTCCATCGCCTCGCTTGAAGGGTTCGGTTGCGCGATGTCGTCGAAAAACTGGAGAAACGCTTGCTCGGTCCATTGCTGCGGAAGCCCGAGCAAGTCGAGCAGATCCCACACCTCGACCGGATGCACTTGCATCGGCGTCGCGGTGAGCAGCACCAGCCCTTGCGTACGATTCCGAATGCCCCGGGCGAGCTCCAGCAAGGTGTTCGGCCGGCCCTCGCGCTGACTGCCAGCGCCGCGCCGCCTTGCGTGGTGCGCTTCGTCGAGCACCACCAGATCCCAGGGCTGCGCATCTTCGAGCAATTCTTTCCTGCGATCATTCCGTCGCATCAACTGGCTTGACGCAATCACGGCAGGTTCGCGATGCCATTCGCCACGCTCGACAGCACGCTCGTGCTGCCCACAAAGCGCCGGCGATGGATACCAGGTCAGCTTGCCTTCGTTGTATATTGGCCAGTTCAAATTGAATTTTTCGCGCAGTTCGAGCTGCCATTGGCCGAGCACGGCCTTGGGCGCCAGAATGAGAATCCGCTTGGCGCACCGTGCAAGCCACGCCTGACGCAACAGCAACCCGGCCTGGATGGTCTTGCCAAGCCCCACTTCGTCCGCGATGAGCAACCGCGGCGGCCAATCCCCATACAAGCGCTCGAAAGCCCTCGCTTGGTGAGGCCATGGCGTAACTGGCGCAGTTGCCTCCGCGACTTGCTCGCCGCCGGAGCGGGATGGCGCCTCTTCGATGAATCGCCACACGCGGGACTGCAAATCGTCCTGAGCGGGCGGCGGCTTGTCCGGCGGCGATGCGGCACGCTCCCCGGAGCGACGCCGGATCGGTTCACCATTATCCGCTGCCGCTCGAAGACGATCCGGCAATCCGGTTTCCGGCATGAAACGCATCAGGTCACGGCGCAAGGCCTCGGGCACGTCGAGCACGATCACGCGTTGCGCCTCTCCGGCCCAAACCCGCGCGAAGCTTCTCTCTTCGGTATCGACCCGCGCAGGTTCCGGGCCCCAGCTCGTATGGACGCTGATGCTTTCCCAGTTGCTGCTCCAGCCAGCCCCGGTCTCGTTCAGGCTTCCGGTCCACGCGAGCCGATCACCGTCCCGGTCTTCGACGATTCCGGTTTTCTCGTGAAAGATGCCATCGTCGGGAGTCGGCCGTCCGTTCGCGTCGCATGGAACGGCAACCCTGACTTGAAGAATTCCCCGCGCAACCATCCAGGCCAGCAATTCGAGCGCTCCTTCCGCAGCAGGGTCGGGCGGTGCAAGTGGCAGGCTTGCCATGCGGCTCTCGACCAAGGCACGAAGCTGTTCGCCTTTCTCGATGGCCTCGATTTCCGGCGGCTCGAGCGTGCAACCAACCACGAGCCTCATTTTCCCGCCGTTGCGCACGAGGCTTTCGATGCCTCGCGCCGCGAGAGCGAGGGCCTGGGCGTTGAAGTAGCCGGTCAACCGATCATAGCGCTCGGCATCTTCGAGGGCGGGAACGTAGAAACGGCGAACCAGGTCACCGCCTTCGACGGTGTACTTGTGGTTCCATGAACGATCTCGCAGCATGGCTGTCACGGCACCTCAGTTCTGGCCGAGCAAAACCGCGCTCATTCGCTTCGGCCCGATTCGATATCGGCAAACGCGAGCAAACCAGGAAATCCGCTCATGATTCATCGTCGCGCCATAGCTTGAGCTGTTCGGGCTCTCGGGCGTGTTCGGTGAAAGCCAGGCGGCTGAGCTGGTACAGCACCTCGAAATCGTTGCCCGAGGCTGCGGCTTCGCCTTCGAGATCGATGCCGGTGAACGCCCTGGAAACGGGCAACACTTCGAGCACTGCTTCGAGGGCGGCCCGGAAACGGGGATTCTCGTCCATGCCGGTGGTCTCGAGCAATTCCCTGGCTGCCGCAAGCGAACGGGAGCGCGCCAGATTGGCGCCGTGATGGATCGCATCGATCATGCCACGCGAACCGTCGGCTGGACCAAGCGCACCCTTGGCTGCGCGCAAGGTGCTGTCCCAGAGCACAATGGCGCTGGCCTTCTTGCCAGCGAGCCGGTCGACGATGCCGGCATCAAGGTCGACGCCAACGGCGCGAGCGAGCCGCAGCGCCTCGTCGTAGGAGAATGTTGGCGCCCGGAATGCATCCCAGGCCAGCACGAAAAAGGCGGTGGCCGGATCGAGGTCGGCATCGGCGTGCAAGCGCGTCAACTGCTCCAGCCGCCAGCGCTTGACTTCGCGCCTCGCGGCGTCGAGCGCGTCTTCGGGAGTCGCCGCATAAGGATCCCATTCTTCGTCGAACAAGTCTGGCTGCCGTTTTCGACGCTGCTGCGGCCGCTCCCTCGGCGTGCCTCGGACGACTGGCCAGTGGCGCGAGAACTCTTCGAGCGCTGGCCCGAACGAGGCCAGATAGAGATCGACTCCGCCGATTCCCGCTTGCTGAAATTCGTCGATCCGTTCGCGAACCGCTTGCGCCACGCGAGGTTCCACATCCTCCCAGTAGACTTGCTCGGCAGCGTCGGCGCTCTCGGGCCGAGGGCGGCAAACGAGAAAAATGGTGCTGTTGGCAGCGGCCTTGTCGCGAATGTGCAGGCTTCCTTCAGCTTCGGTATTGATCGGCCATGATGCAGTGATGGCAAAGCCCGCTTCCATCAGCCCCGTGGTGAGCGCGTCCCAGGCGCCGGTCGCCTTGTGGGTGAACATGAGCGTCATGATGCCGTTTGGCTTCAACACCCGGCGGCACTCGGCGAAAATCGACGCCATGCGTTCCTGATAGTCCCTTCCCGCCAGTGCCTTGGCACCCTTCTCGCCTTTGAAACGCGCCGCATTCGCGACGGCTTCGCTGTCCTTGTCGGTGAGATGGCGGCGGAACAGCTCCGGGAAAACATGACCTGCGGTGCGCTTGAGCCAGACGTAGAAGAAGTCGGAGAGCTCGGCATACATGACGTTGTCGTAATAGGGCGGGTCCATGACGACCGCGTCGATGCTGTCGTCACCGATGTGGTCGAGGCTGTCGCCGGGCTTGCAGGTGATCGTGATGGGCGCGCGCCTTGCGCTGCCGGAGCCCGAGCCGGCGAAGAGGTCGCCAGGGTCGCGGCCAGCCTCGGGATGCACGAGCGTGACGAGTTCCTTGATGCACTTGGCGGTCTGGCCGATGGCCCAGTCGTAGCC
>RKSA01000086.1 GCA_007571115.1 Gammaproteobacteria bacterium | reverse complement strand
GCGGGTCAGAAAGCGGGTCAGAAAAGTGGTGCTCGCCTATTCGGGAGGGCTCGACACTTCGGTGATCGTGAAATGGCTGCAACAGACCCACGGCTGCGAGGTCGTCACCTTCACCGCCGATATCGGCCAGGGCGAAGAGGTCGAGCCGGCTCGCGCCAAGGCCGAGGCGATGGGGGTTCGCGAGATTTTCATCGAGGATCTGCGCGAGGAGTTCGCGCGCGACTACGTCAACCCGATGTTTCGTGCCAATGCGCTGTACGAGGGCGAATACCTGCTCGGAACCTCGATCGCCCGCCCCTTGATCGCCAAGCGCCTCGTTGCGATCGCCGCTGCAACGGGTGCCGACGCGATCGCCCACGGCGCGACCGGCAAAGGCAACGACCAGGTTCGCTTCGAACTCGGTGCCTATGCGCTGAATCCATCGATCAGGATCATCGCGCCCTGGCGCGAATGGCAGCTCAATTCCCGCGAGCGCCTGCTCGCGTACTGCGAGCAGCACGGCATTGCCGTGGAAATGCAGCGCGGCAGCAAGTCGCCTTATTCGATGGATGCCAACCTCCTGCACGTTTCCTACGAAGGCGGCGAGCTCGAAGACCCTTGGACCAGCCCCAATGATGCGATGTGGCTGCGCACCGTGGCCCCCGAACAGGCGCCAGAGCGGCCCGAGCACGTCGAGCTCGGCTATCGCCGTGGCGACATCGTTGCGGTCAATGGCGAAGCCGTGACTCCAGCCCAGGCGCTGGCGACTCTCAACCGCATCGCCGGCGCCCATGGTGTCGGTCGCGCCGATATCGTCGAGAACCGCTATGTCGGCATGAAATCCCGGGGCTGCTACGAGACTCCCGGAGGCACGGTCATGCTCAAGGCCCACCGCGCCATCGAGTCGATCACGCTTGACCGGGAACTGGCGCATCTGAAGGACGAACTGATGCCACGCTACGCAGCGCTGCTGTACAACGGCTACTGGTTTTCCCCCGAGCGCCTTGCCTTGCAGGCCCTGATCGACAGCTCCCAGCAATACGTCAACGGCAAAGTCAAGCTAAAGCTTTACAAAGGTAGCGTGAGCGTCGTCGGCAGGCAATCCGACGATTCGCTGTTCGACGAAAGCATCGCCACTTTCGAGGACGACGCCGGCGCCTACAACCAGGCCGACGCAGCCGGTTTCATCCACCTCAACGCCCTGCGCCTGCGAATCGCCGCCGGCAAGGGCCGGGCCGGCTGAGCCCTCCACCATGCCAAGCCGGCCAATCGACCTTGAATCAGGCAGCAGCGCCTCAGTGCGGGGCGGGGGGCTTGTTGGGGTATTCGCACAGGTCGGCGATGGGGCAGTTGCCGCAGCGCGGCTTGCGCGCCGTGCAGACGTAGCGGCCGTGCAGGATCAGCCAGTGGTGGGCGTCGAGCAGGAATTCCTCGGGAACGAGGCGCAATAGCTCGCGTTCGACCGCAACAACGTTGCGCCCCGGAGCGATTCCAGTGCGGTTGGAGACGCGGAAGATATGCGTGTCGACCGCCATCGCGACCTGGCGGAAAGCGGTATTGAGAATCACGTTGGCGGTTTTCCTGCCGACTCCTGGCAGCGCTTCGAGCTCCTCCCGGGTCGATGGCACCTGCCCGCCATGCTGTTCGATGAGAATCTCGCAAGTGGCGATGATGTTGCGCGCCTTGGTGTTGAACAGGCCGATCGTGCGGATCTGCTTTTTCAGGCCCTCTTCGCCGAGGGCGATGATCGTCTCCGGGGTGTTGGCAATCCGGTAGAGCTTCGCGGTGGCGGCATTGACTCCGACATCGGTCGCCTGGGCGGAAAGAATCACCGCGACCAGCAGCTCGAAATTCGAGCCATAGCGAAGTTCGGTGGTCGGGTTCGGGTTGGCAGCCCGGAGCCGCTCGAAAAGCTCGTGCCGCTTGCCGGCCTTCATGAGCGCTTTCTTCGCGCTGCGACCCGGGCCACCGCAGCGGCGATCTCGCGCTGCGCTGCCTCGCGGGAGAAACCGCCAGCGCCGCTCTTTGGCCCAGGCCACAGGCGCGGGTCGGGGTTCGCGAGGCGGAAGTCGTGATATTCCTCGCGTCGGCGCCAATGGGCCTGCTGCGCATCGGGTTCGACGGTTGCGCAGTCGTTGGTGCGCATCTCGATGCAAGCGACCGGGCAGGGTTCGAGGCAAAGCTCGCAGCCGCTGCATTCGCTGCTGATGACGCTATGCATCATTCCCGGCGCTCCAATGATCGCGTCGACGGGGCAGGCCGGCAGGCATTTCGCGCAGCCGATGCATTCGGTCTCGCGAATCCTCGCGATCGCCGCTGGCGGAGCCTCAGGGCTATTGCGGGGAGTCGTGCTCATCGAGCAAGCCTTGCGAATGCGCTGCGGGAATCCGGTAGCGAGCGAGAATCTGTTCCTGCGAGGCGAGCGCCTGCTCGTGATCGATCACCATCTGGTAGCCATTGCTGTTGCGGAACACGACGAACGGCTCGAGGTTTTGCTCCACGATCGCGACGAAGTGATCGAAATCGCGAACCGGCGTGCCGTTGACCGTCGCCACCACCCAGTTGCGCCAGTCGTGATAGCCGAGATTGACGTCGGTCGCCATGACCTGCAAGGCGACGACAAGTTCCTGGCGCTCGGGAGTCGCCCATTCGTTGCGCGCCTCGAGCAGCGTGATCGGCGCCGAGCGGTGCCAGTCGTTCCCCCAGCGCTTGATCAAGTTCATGTTCAAGGGAACGAACAGCACGCCGCCGTAAAGATAGTATTCGGGGATCTGGTCAAATTGCTCGCCATTGACCAGGTTGTAGCTTTCCCGCGCCTCGCCGGCTCTCAGCAAGGCCGAGCCGGGCTCGCCCTGGCGCGAATAGCGCAGCGGGATGGCATCGCCAACGTGGTACTGATCGATGGCGTGCTTGTAGTTGGTCAGCATCTCGCCGTTGATCCTGATGCTGCCGTCATCGGCGATTTCGTGGCCGTCGATTTCGGTGATCACGTCGTTGACCTCGATCAGTCCCTCGGCGGGAGAGCCTGCAAAAACGCGGATCACGATCACGCCACGCTCGTTTTCCTCGAGCCCCCAGGCCGCCTTGGCCGCAGGGCTTTCCAGGGTCTGGGTGCGAAAGCCGAGTTCAGGGAAGCCGTTGTTGATGCCGTCCTCGCTGTCCTGCAGGAAGTGCTCGATCACGCTCGGTGGAATGAAATAGCCGAGATTCTCGGCGCGCCCGCCAGCGACCGATTGCATGACGATTCCGGCGATCTGCCGATCGACGATCACCGGTCCGCCGCTATTGCCCGGATTGATCGCTGCGTCGATCTGGCCGGCAAGAAGATAGCTTCCGGCGTGGGCGTAAGTCTGGTGCTCGACTCGCGACAGCACCCCCTCGGTGATGCTCAGGCTCTGGCCGCCGACGGGATAGCCGAACACCGAGACCTGATCGCGCAACTTGGGCAGTTCGCCGATCGTCAAGGGCACGAGCCCTTCGTGGAACTCGGGGTCGTCGACCGCGATCAGCGCCAGGTCGGCTTCGTGGGAAACGAATAGCACCCGGGCCGGATAGCGTTGCGGGTCGTTGTGCTTCTGCGTCTGCACATAGCTGGCGTTGGCGACAACGTGGGCATTGGTGATGATGCGGCCGCCGTCGATGAGCACTCCCGAGCCCGAGCTCTGGCGCGGATTGAGCAAGCGCCAGGGAACGAAATAGTCGGGCGCCGCCTGGGTCGTGTGAATCTTGATGACCGAATTCTCGACCTCCTTGAGGTCTTGCTGCTGGGCCGCCGCCAGGCTGGCCAGCAAGACGCCGACGAGCGCGGCGCAGCGAAGCAGCTTGCTCGATGAAATCGCCATGAGGTCGATGGGCTCCGCGCGTGAATGGGCTGGGCGCGAGTATCGGTGCTGGCTGTTTTGCTGTCAAACCGCAAGCGAGTGCCTGGCGCGGCGTCAAGCGATTCGCATTCCTGGCTTGGCGCCCGAGTCAGCTTGCAGCAGCCAGATGTCCTCGCCGCCTGGCCCGGCTGCGAGGATCATCCCTTCGGAAACGCCGAACTTCATCTTGCGCGGCTTGAGATTGGCGACCACAACGACGAGCCGGTCGCGCAAGCGCTCGGGAGCGTAGGCGCTGCGAATGCCGGCGAACACGCTTCGCTCGAGGGCACCGCCCTGGCGATCGACGCCGAGATCGAGGCGCAGGCGCAGCAGCTTGTCGGCGCCTTCGACGAGTTCGGCCTCGATGACCCGCGCGACGCGCAAATCGACCTTGGCGAAAGTCTCGATGCCGATTTGCTCGGCGATGGCCTCCGTGGCAGCCTCGGCAGCGGTCGCCCCGGCGGTTTCGCCTGGCTCGCTCCAGGCCCGCCGGGACTGTTCGAGCATCGCAGCGACCGCAGCCGGCTCGACGCGCCTCATGAGCGGCTGGAAGCGCTCGATTCGATGCCCGAGCAAAGGCGTATCGAGGTCGCCCCAGCGCAAAGGCTCGATGTTGAGGAAACGCTCGGCTCGCTGCGCCAAGGCTGGCAGCACTGGCTTCAGGTAGCCTGCGAGCACGCGGAACACGTTGATGCCGGTGCTGCAAACGCGCTGCAACTCGGCCGATTGCCGGTCGGCCTTGGCGATTTCCCAGGGCTTGCGCTCGTTGAGATACTGGTTCGCCTGGTCGGCGAGAGCCATGACGAGGCGCATCGCCTTGCCGTATTCGCGCTGTTCGAGGAATTCGGCGATTTCGGCCGCAGCCCGGCAGGTCTGCTCGAACAGCGCCTCGTTGTCGAGGGCTGGCGCCAACATGCCGTCGAAGTTCTTGCCGATGAAGCCGGCGCAGCGGCTGGCGATGTTGACGAGCTTGCCCACCAGGTCGGAATTGACGCGCTGCACGAAGTCGTCGAGATTGAGGTCGAGATCCTCGATGCCGGGGCCGAGCTTGGTCGCGAGGTAGTAGCGCAGGTATTCGGGATCGAGATGCTCGAGGTACGTCGCGGCATTGATGAACGTCCCTCGCGACTTCGACATCTTGGTGCCGTCGACGGTGACGAAGCCATGGACGAAGATCGCGTCGGGAGTCCGGTAGCCGGCGCTTGCGAGCATCGCGGGCCAGAAGAAGGCGTGGAAATTGATGATGTCCTTGCCGATGAAATGATAGAGCTCGTGATCCCCCCCCGGTCGCCACCACGAGTCGAAATCGAGCCCTTCGCGCTGGCAGAGCTTGAGAAAGCTCGCCATGTAGCCGATCGGCGCGTCGAGCCAGACGTAGAAATACTTGCCGGGGTGGCCGGGAATCTCAAAACCGAAATACGGCGCGTCGCGGCTGATGTCCCAGTCCTTGATTCCCTCTTCGAGCCATTCGTCGAGCTTGTTGGCGACCGACTCGCACACCGCGCCGCTGCGGATCCACTCGCGCAGCATTTCGCCGAAGGCCGAAACGGTGAAAAAGAAGTGCTCGGACTCCTTCTCCACGGGAGTCGCGCCCGATAGCACCGACTTCGGCTCGAGCAGTTCCGCAGGAGAATACGTCGAGCCGCAGACCTCGCAGTTGTCGCCGTACTGCCCTTCGGCCCCGCAATGCGGGCAGGTTCCGGTGATGTAGCGATCAGCGAGGAAAAGCTGTTTCTCCGGGTCGAAAAGCTGCCGCACCTTGCGCCGGGCGATATGGCCGTTGCCCTCGAGAGCCAGGTAGATCGATTCGCACAACTGCCGGTTCTCTGCCGAATGCGTGGTATGGAAGTTGTCGAAGCCGACGAGGAAGCCTTCATAGTCGCGCCGATGCTCGCGATTGACGCGATCGATCAGTTCCTCGGCAGTGATTCCCTGGCTTTCGGCGCCGAGCATGATCGCGGTGCCGTGGGCATCGTCGGCACAGACGTAGATGCACTGATGGCCACGCATCTTCTGCAAGCGCACCCAGATGTCGGCCTGGATCGCTTCCATAACATGGCCGAGATGAATGTCGCCATTGGCGTAGGGCAGGGCGCTCGTGACGAGGATCTTGCGCTGTTTCACCTAGGTTTCCCGCTTTCCCGCGAAGCGTCACGAACGTGCCGCATCATACTGCAATGGCCGCGCAAAATCACCCGCCTGCGAGCCGCAGCACATCGCTTGCGCGAGTGTCCCGCCAGGGTTTATGCTGCAAGCATGTTTCCCATTTCCATTTGCAAGGCCGCCAAGCCTGCCGGGCTCGTCAGGAGGCCTTGCCTCACGTTCAGGGAGAGCGTTCATGAGCAGTGAATTCCAGATCGTTTTTCACAACATCGAGCAAACCGAAGCCTTGCAGGACGCGGTGCGCAAGCGCATCGCCAAGCTCGAGCGCTACTGCGAGCAGATCATCCGCGGCCGGGTCGTGCTCGATGCACCGCACAATCACCGGCACAAGGGCAAGGTGTATTCGGTGGGTCTGGAAATCCACACGCCGCGCAAGGAGGTGCGCGTCAACCAGGAGCAGCACGACAATCACGCCCACGAGGATCTCTACGTCGCAATTCGCGACGCCTTCAACGCTGCGGAGCGGCAACTGAAGTCGGTGGAGAAGGGCCATCGGCTCTAGGGAGCGCTGGCCAGGCGAGGCATTGCAAGGCATTGCAAGCAATTCCACGAGCTTGGCGTACAGGAGACTGACATGAATCGGCAACAGCGACTCGAGATCGAGGCGGCGACTTTCCGGCGCTTGATCGAGCACCTGCGGCAAAATCCCCAGGTGCAAAACATCGAGCTGATGAGCGTGGCGGGATTCTGCCGCAACTGCCTGGCAAAATGGTACAAGTCCGAAGCCGCCGCGCGCAGCAGCGAAGTCGATTACGAAGCCGCTCGCGAGCTGGTCTACAGCATGTCGTATCGGCGCTGGAAAGAGCGCTATCAGATCGAGGCAACGCCGGAGCAGATGCAGGCATTCGAGGAACACCAGCGCAGCAGTGACTCGTAGGCGGATTTGAGCACAGCCTCCCTTGCGCTGAACGGAATCTCACTTGCCGGGATTGGCTGATTGCCGGGAAGTCGCGAGCCGGACGCCGATGCCGAGCAGGCGAACGGGCTTGGCGCCGCGCTCGAATCCCGTCTTTAGCAGTTGTGCGCAGTTTTCCCGGTCGAGGCAGGGCGAGAGCATTTCTGCGCTGGTCTTGCTGAAATCGTGGAACTTGATCTTGACGAACTGCTTGCGGATTTGCGGCGCTTCGGCAATTCGCGCCAGCCGCCCTTCGAGCTGCCCGGCGAGGCCCGGCAGTTCGGCGAGGCAGGCCGACAGGTCCGGCAAGTCCTGCGGCCAGGTTCTTTCGACGCTCACCGATTTGCGAACGCGATGCACCTGCACTGGGCGATGGTCGATGCCGCGGCACTGCTCGTGCAGCCTCTCGCCGAAGCGGCCAAAACGCTCGCGCAGCTCTTGCCGGGGCAGGCGCTGCAAATCGGCACAGGTCACGACTCCAAGCCGTCGCAGCCTCGCTGCGGTGACCTTGCCGACGCCAAACAGCCGCGATACCGGCAAGGCATCGATGAAACTCGCCATTTTGTCGGGCTCGACGACGAACTGGCCGTCGGGCTTGTTCCAGTCGCTGGCGATCTTGGCGAGCAGCTTGTTCGGCGCGATTCCCGCCGAAATGGTGATTCCGACCTCCTCGCGAACTGCGGCCCGAATCGCTGCGGCGATTCGCACCGCGTCGCCGGCAAAAGCCTCGCAGTCGCTGACGTCGAGGTAGGCCTCGTCGAGGGAAAGCGGCTCGATGATGTCGGTGTAGCGGCGGAAAATGGAATGTACCTGTGCCGATGCGAGGCGATACTTCGCCATGTCGGGCCTGAGGATGACGAGTTCGGGGCAGCGCCGCCGCGCCGTCGCCGAAGCCATCGCCGAGTGGATGCCGAACTTGCGCGCCGTGTAGTTGCAGGTCGCGATCACGCCGCGCTGTTCGGGGAGCCCGCCCACGGCGACGGGCCTGTCGGCAAGGACTGGGTTGTCGCGCATCTCGATCGATGCGTAGAAGCTGTCGCAGTCGCAATGGATGATTTGCAGCGCCATGGCGATTGCCTGGCGGTTTTGCGGCCTCAGGCGCGCTGCCGCTCGAAATGCCTCATGAAGTCGGCGAGCGCCTCGCAGCCGGCCGACGGCATGGCGTTGTAGATCGACGCCCGGGCGCCGCCGACATTGCGATGGCCGCGCAAGGCGTACAGCCCCTGGCAGGCGGCTTGCTCGAGGAATTCGTCAAGCAGCTTCTCGTCGGCGAGCCGGAAGGTCACGTTCATGTGCGAACGATGGTCTGCATGAGCCGTGCCGAGGTAGAAATCGCTCGCGTCGATGACTTTGTAGAGCATCGCCGCCTTGGCGGCGTTGCGTTGCTCGATCGCCGCGACGCCGCCTTCGTCGCGAAGCCATTCGAGCACCAGCTTCATCATGTAGATGGCGAAGGTGTTGATCGTGTTGGCGAGGGAGTTCTTTTCCGCGCAGGCCCGATAGTCGAGCAGGCTCGGAGTTTCCGCCAAGGCGTGGCCGAGCAGGTCTTCGCGGATGATGACCACGGCAAGCCCTGCGGGCCCGAGGTTTTTCTGCAAGGAAGCGAACACCACGCCGAAGCGGCTGAAATCGATGCTCCGCGACAGCAGTTCCGAAGTCATGTCGGCGACGAGGGGCACGCTGCCGGTATCGGGAAAGTCGTTCCAGCGAGTGCCATAGATCGTGTTGTTGCTGGTGATGTGGAAGTAGGAGCTCCCGGCATCGAGAGTTGCCGGGTCGAATTCGGGAATCCGGTCGAAATTGCTTGCCGCGCCGCTTCGCGAAGCGTCGATCTTGCCGTAGCGCGCCGCTTCCCTGGCCGCAAGGCCGGCGAAATTGCCTGAAACGACGTAGCTCGCCTTGCGCGCCGGCTTGCGCGCGATCAGGTTGAGCGGAACTGCGGCAAACTGCATTTGTGCGCCGCCGTGTACGTAGAGGATGCGATAGTTGCCGGGAATTCCGGCGAGTTCGGTGAGCAGGGCGCTCGTCTCGGCGATGATGTCGCCAAACTGCCGCGAGCGATGGCTGATCTCGATCACCGAGGCGCCGATTCCCTGGTAATCGAGAAACTCGCCTTGGGCCCGCTCCATCACCGGGGTCGGCAGCATCGCCGGCCCGGCGCCAAAGTTGAAAACGCGTTTGCTCATTGCCTCGATTTCCTCATAGCGCCGTGACGTTGATGACGTGCTCGATGCCGCGCATCGCGGCAAGGGCCGGCTCGGGAGCGGGCTCTTCGAGATCGATCAGATTGTAGGCGATCTCGCCCCTGCTCTTGTTGAGCATGTCGATCACGTTGATGTCGTGGTCGGCAAGAATCGAGGTGATCTGGCCGAGCATTCGCGGAACATTGCGATTGACGATCGCCAGCCTCGCGCCAGGCGCTGAATTCGGCACCCGATCGAAGCGCAGGTTCGGAAAGTTCACCGAATTGCGGATATTGCCGTTTTCCAGGAAATCGCGAAGCTGTTCGACCGCCATCACGGCGCAGTTCTCCTCGGCTTCCCGGGTGCTCGCGCCAAGATGCGGCAGGCAGATCGCATCGTCGCGGCCGAGCAGGTCGGCGTGGGGGAAGTCGCTGACGTATCTTGCTAGCCTGCCAGCATCGAGGGCCTTGCGCAAGGCTGGCGTCGCGACGATTTCCTCCCTGGCGAAATTGAGCAGGCAGGCGCCGGGCTTCATGACCGCGAGCACTTCGTCGTTGACGAGTTCCCGGGTCGATTCGAGCATCGGCACGTGCAAGGTGATGAAGTCCGAACTCGCCACGAGCGCTTGCAGACTTTGCATTCGCTTCACCTGGTTCGGCAGTCGCCACGCGGCCTCGATCGACAATGCGGGGTCGAAGCCATGCACGTGCATTTTCAGGCCGATCGCGGTTTCGGCGACGAGCGAGCCGATCGCTCCAAGACCGACCACGCCAAGAGTCTTGCCGGCGATTTCGCTTCCCTTGAACTGCTTCTTGCCTTGCTCGATCAGGCGCGAGTATTCGGCGTGATCCTCAACGCCGCGATGCTGCTCGGCAAAGCGGATTCCCGGCAAAATCCCCCGGGATGCGAGCAGCAGGCCGCAAAGCACGAGTTCCTTGACCGCATTGGCGTTCGCCCCCGGGGTGTTGAAAACGACGACGCCGGCTTCGGTGCAGGCCTGTACCGGAACGTTATTGGTTCCCGCGCCAGCCCGGGCGATCGCCCGCAGCCCAGCGCCGATCGCCTCGACGCCGAGCTTGTGGCTGCGCAGGATGATCGCGTCGGGGGCAGCCTGCTCGCTGCCAATCTCGTAGGCGTGTTCGGGAAAAACCCGCAATCCCTTGTCGGAGATCGAGTTGAAAACCTGAATCCGGTACATTTCGCTTCCTTCTGCTCCTTCCGTTTGCGTGCTTGCCTGCCCGGCCCTTGCGCAATTGCCATGGGCGGGGCGCGATTATGTCGCGGAACCGCGCAAAACGCCAGTTCCCGAACCCGTACAGTTCCATTTTGGCTTCGAACGGGGC
>RKSA01000172.1 GCA_007571115.1 Gammaproteobacteria bacterium | reverse complement strand
CGGCGTGCTGCTCGATTTCGGCTCGCAGCATGGCGTCGAGATCGTCGCAGAAATACTCGCGGACGAGGTGTTCAGTTTTCGAGCAAGGCATCTTGTTCCTCCAGTGCTGGCCGCATCTTCTTCAGTGCGGAATAGAATCGGGTCTTGGCGGTGTTGACCGATATCGACTGCATGAGCGCGATTTCCTCGAAGGTCAATGACTGGTAGAGCTTCAATTCGACCACCAGGCGCTGTTCGAACGGGACGCGACCGAGCAGTTCGAGTGCGCGACGGTTGCGTTGCTGCTCGGCGAGCCCATGATCGGGCTCGAATTCGCGACCCGCGCCGAGACGCTCGATGGCGAATGCGTCGTCCTCGTCGAGGCAGCCGGTGAGCGCGCGCAATTTCCTGCGCCGGTTCAGGTCGACGGCCTTGTTGTGGGCGATGCGGAACAGCCAGGTGCTGAAGCTCGCGTCACCGCGGTAGCGGTGCAGATTGCGGCAGACGCCGAGAAACACTTCCTGGACGAGGTCCATGGCGTCCTCGCTGTTGCCGGTCAGCCTGCATCCGAGGTTGTAGATGCGGCGCTCGTAGCGTTGCACGAGCTGCCGCCAGGCCCGGGCCGAGCCGCCAAGAGCCCCGCGAATCAGCTTGTCGTCGCTGTTGCTTGCGCCCATACGCTTCTCAGTCGAGGCATGTCGGGGAAAAGTTTGCTTGCGGAACCTGCAGGTTGCAGCAATTTGCCATGATGCAGCAAATTGCCTCGATGCAGTACATTACCGCAGGCAGACCGTAAGCAGGCTGTTCGCAGGCTGCGTGTGAAGAGTAGCGCCGTTGCCTGGTCGGCGCCAGGGCTTAGGCGGCGGCGCTGCTGCCCGGCTGGACCGCTTGGCTGGCAAGCAGGCGGCTGAGCGCCGAAAGCAAGGCGTTGAACGAGGAGCTGACGATGTCCTCGCTGATCGCCATGCCGGTGTAGCGCCTGCCATGGCTCTTGATCTGCATGTAGGTCACGGCTTCGGCGTCGACTCCCTGGCTCAGGGCATGCTCGCCGTATTCCATGACTTCGAGATCGACTCCAAGCGCATCGCGCAGGGAATTGACGAGGGCATCGAGCATGCCGCTGCCCTGCCCTTGCAATTGCACTTCCTTGCCGAAATGGCTGATGACGCCATCGAAGATTTCGCCATGCTCGCCTTTTTCCAGGGAAAAGCTTTGCAGGACGACGGCCTGCTCGCTTTCGAGATAGTGCCGGTTGAAAAGTTCCCAGATCTGCTCGGGCTGGATTTCGCCGCCGGTCTCTTCGGCGGCGCGCTGCACGACGCGGCTGAACTCGATTTGCAGCCAGCGCGGCAACTGAAAGCCGAAGCGGTTCGCGAGCACATAGGCGACTCCGCCCTTGCCCGACTGGCTGTTGACGCGAATCACGTCCTGGTACGTGCGACCGAGGTCTCGAGGGTCGATGGGCAGATAGGCGACTTCCCAGGGCTCGCCCGGGCGGTACGCGTCGAGGCATTTCTTGATGGCGTCCTGGTGCGAGCCCGAGAATGCCGTGAACACAAGATCGCCGGCATAGGGCTGGCGCGGATGCACGTCGATCTGGGTGCATTCGCGAACCACGGAAACGATGCGATCCATGTCGGCAAGATCGAGCTGGGGGTCGATGCCCTGGCTGTACAGGTTCATCGCCATGACGACGATATCCATGTTCCCCGTGCGTTCGCCATTGCCGAGCAGGGTACCTTCGACTCGCTGGGCGCCGGCCATGACGCCGAGCTCGGCGGCAGCAACGGCGCAGCCGCGGTCGTTGTGCGTGTGCAGGCTGACGATGATCGAGTCGCGGTGGGAAACGTCGCGGCAGAAGCGCTCGATCTGGTCGGCGTAGACGTTGGGAGTCGCCATTTCCACAGTGGAAGGCAGGTTGACGATCGCCGGGCGTTCGGGGGTCGGGTGCCAGATGTCGAGCACCTGGTCGCAGATTTCGACGGCGAAGTCGATTTCGGTGCCGGTGAAACTTTCCGGGGAGTACTGGAAGGTCCAGTCGGTTGCCGGCGCGCGTTCGGCGCAGCGCAGAACGTGTTCGGCACCGGCTGCGGCAATTTCGATGACTCCGGCCTTGCTGGTTCTGAAAACCTTGCGCCGCTGCACGATGGAAGTCGAGTTGTAGACGTGCATGATCGCCCGGGACGCACCGCGCAGCGACTCGAAGCTGCGCTCGATCTGTTCCGGGCGAGCCTGGGTAAGCACCTGCACGGTCACGTCGTCGGGAATCGCATCCTGCTCGATCAGGCTGCGCACGAAAGCGAAATCGGGTTGCGACGCCGCCGGGAAGCCAACCTCGATCTGCTTGAAACCCACCGCGACGAGCAAGTCGAACATCTTGCGCTTCTGCGCCACGGTCATCGGCTCGATCAGCGCCTGGTTGCCATCGCGCAAATCGACGCTGCACCAGGTGGGGGCGCGGCTCAGCACCTGGTCGGGCCAGCGGCGGTCGTTCAGGCCGAGCTGGGGAAAGGGCTGGTATCTGCGATGGTCAAACATGACTGTGGGCCTCGTCCGCTTTCGGCAGTTGCAGTGACGCAGCATAGCCCAATCATCGAGGTGCTTCTACACATATATTCCATTGATTTGCCGGTTTCTTGACATATTTCTTCAATTTATGCATTTTCCTTGGCATAATTCGCCAATTATCTTTCAAGCAGAGGCTAAACTCATGCAATTCGACAGGCTCGACGAACGCATTCTCCGCCACTTGCAAAAGGATGGCAGCATCAGCAATCTCGAACTCGCCCAGCGCGTCGGCCTTTCGCCCTCGCCTTGTGCGCGCAGGGTCAAGCAGCTCGAGGAGGCCGGCGTGATCAAGGGCAAGGTGACCTTGCTCGACCCCGCCAAGCTCGGCCTGAAGCTGCTCGCGCTCATCCAGATCAGCATGGACCGGCATACGCCGGAGCGTTTCGAAGTGTTCGAGCAGGCCGTGCGGACTCGCCCGGAAGTGATCGAGTGCCTGCTGATCACCGGCCAGACTGCCGACTACCAGTTGAAGGTCGCGGTTCCGGACATGGAGTGCTACCAGGAGTTCCTGCTCAACAGGATCACGCGAATCCCCGGAGTCACCGACGTCCATTCGAGCTTCATCCTGCGCCGGGTCGTCGACAGCACCGAACTGCCGCTGGGGCAGATCACGCAGTCCGACTAACGGCAGCACAGACTGGCACGACTCGCCCCCCCACCGCATCGAGCTGCGCCTGACGGCTTGCTCTCTGCGGCTCCCCCTCAAGGGGGGAGTGATGTCTGGGGAGTGATGCCTAGGCAGGCAGCAGGTCGGTGATGGCGTCTCGTTCCTGTTGCAGCTCGTGTTCGGTGAGGGTCATCATCTTGCGGCTGAAGGCGTTGATTTCGAGGTCTTGCACGATTCGGTAGGCGCCGTTTGCGCAGACTGCGGGGAAGGAATAGATCAGGCCCTGCTCGATGCCGTAGCTGCCGTCGCTGCACACCGCCATGCTGACGATTCGGCCGTTGCTGCCGAGTGCCCAGTCGCGCATGTGCTCGAGCGCCGCGTTTGCCGCCGATGCCGCACTGGAAAGACCTCGGGCCTCGATGATCGCGGCGCCACGCTGCTGCACCTTGGGAATGAAGTCGTTCTCGATCCAGCCCTGATCGACGAGCGAGGCGGCAGCCTCGCCGGCAACCTGGCAATGGTGGATGTCGGGGTATTGCGTTGCCGAGTGGTTTCCCCAGACGATCATCCCCTCGACATCGCTGGCGTGCCGACCCGTTCGCT
>RKSA01000014.1 GCA_007571115.1 Gammaproteobacteria bacterium | reverse complement strand
AGCCTGAGCCTGAGCCTCGGCCTGCGGCCCCAGGCCAACGGCAGCGGATTCTCGTTCCTGCTCGCGCCGACCTGGGGAAGCGAGGCAGGCTTCGCCGGCAGCATGGGCGGAATCGCAGGCATCGCCGGACCTGGCGCCGGCGCCGCAGCGCCAGGCTTCAACGCCCTCGGCCTCTGGAGCAACGAGCGGATGCACTCCTTTGGCGGCGCCACTCCTGGACACTTGCCCGCTCCGCAAATGAGCTGGACCGGCGAACTCGGCTACGCAATCCCCCTGGGCGCCAGCGCAAGGCTGCTGCGCCCCTACGCCTCGTACCGCCACAACCAGTGGCGCACTGGCCTGGAACTCCAAGGCAACTGGCCGATGCGCCTGGAGTTCAGCGACGCAGGAACTCGTCCAGGCGCATTCCCCGGCGCCACGCCGATGCCATTCGCCACCGGCGCCACCCCAACAGCCGCAAGGCAGCCCCAAGGCGCCGCAGTCGAGTTCCGCATCGACCGCCGCTTCGGCGCCACCAGAAGCCACTAGCCCTAACCCCAAACGAAGCCACAAAATCACTCCCCCCTTGAGGGGGAGTCGCAGAGGACAAGCCGTCAGGCGCAGGCCGATGCGGTGGGGGGTGGCTGGCGCCAAGGCGCCAGCCTTTCGGGGAGAGTGAGCCCCGATCGGCGAAGCCGACAGGAAGCGCAGCTTCCTGAGGGGCGAACGGCTTGCCAGGGATGGCAAGACTGGGGTTCATCGAAGTCGACAAAGCCGCGCCAGGGATGGGTGAGCCCTGATCGGCGAAGCCGACAGGAAGCGCAGCTTCCTGAGGGGCGAACGGCTTGCCATGGATGGCAAGACTGGGGTTCATCGAAGTCGACAAAGCCGCGCCAAGGATGGCATGCACAATCCATCAAGCCAGCACAACACAACACCCCAGCACAACGCATCAAGCCCGCACGCAGCCGATGCGGCTTGGCGACCGGCGCCGTTCCGGCGCCACCCCCCACCGGCGCGCCTGCGGGCTTGCGCCCTTGCCTTGCCGACTCCCCCTCAAGGGGGGAGTGGTAAAGACACCAGCTAGATTCGCGAGCGTTTGAGGGTTATGTCGGCGTTGCGCCAGAGTGATTCGAACTGGCGTTTGACGATGGTCGCTTCGTCGGTTCTGCCCTGGGCTTCGAGGGCCTGGGCGAGGCCGAAAGTCGACCAGCCGTTTTGCTGGTTCCACTCGAGATCCTTGCGATAGACGGCTTCGGCCTGTTCTGCGCGGCCTGCGGCGAGCATCGCGGCGCCGAGGTAGAGGCGCATCGACTGGGACCAGTCTGGCGGCTCGGTGTAGTTGTTCGCGTCCTCCATTTCCACCGCCGCCTGATAATGGGCGATGGCCGAATCGAAATCGCCGCGAGCTTCGGCGATTTCGCCTTGCAGGGCGTGGGCAGCGATTCCGAGCACGTGGGAGGCTGGAGTCGGGCCGACTCCGGTGGCGTCGACGCGATCAGCCACGGCCTCGGCCTGGATCTTGGCGACCTGGGCTTCAGCGGCGTCCAACTGCCCTTCGGCAACCTGGGCACTGCCGAGTACATAGCTCCACATGCCATCAAGATATGGCGTGCCGCCATGGCTTTGCTCGGCATCGAAGATGCGCTCCCACTTGCCGAAAACCTTGTCGACGACCCAGGAATGCACGACGCGCTTTTCGCCCCGATCAACCGCCTCGGCGACCTTGCCGACGCTGCTGGCGCCTCGCTGGGCGGCTTCGGCAGCAGCCGCGTAGTTCCCTTGCAGCATGTTCGCATAGCGGACGAAATCGAGCGCATGAGGCGCATGGAACTTGTGCGACAAGTGATACGTGCCAATCATGGGAAAGTTGTTGTCGCCCCAGATCTCGGCAAATTGCTGGTCGACGATCTGGGAGCGCTCATTGGTCGAGACGGCTTTCTCGTACTCGCCAACGCGCAGATAGATATGGCCCGGCATATGCACCATGTGCCCGGAAATCGGCACGATGCTTTCGAGCTTCTGCGCCGAAGGCATTGCGAGCTCGGGCTCGCTGGAAGCTTCCATCAGGTGGATGTACAGATGATTGGCACCGGGGTGGTCGTGTTCGACTGCCATCGCAGCCTCGAGAGCCGCGCGGGCCTCGCCGGTGCCACCTTGGGGCGAACCATCGGGTTCCCAGTAATCCCAGCGCGTGGTGTTCATGTAGGCTTCCGCGAACAGGGTGGCGATGTCGGCATCATCGGGATATTTCTGATGCAGCTCGCGCATCGCGTCAACAAAAGCCTGGTCACGCTCGCGGGAATCGGCAATCGCATCCTTGTTGTAAAGCACGAACAACGCATTCACCATGTCGCGTTCGCGTTCGTTGCCATTGTTGATGCGCTCGAGGGCATTGCGAATCGCTTCGAGGCCAGCGCCTTGCGGGTCATCAGGCAAACCAGCGTAACGGCTGTTGGGATTCGGGCCGGCTGCATGGGCGAGGCCGAAATACGGCATGGGGTGATCGGGGTCGTGACGCGAAGCTTCCTGATACGAGGCGATCGACTCGGGAAAATAGAAGCTCCAGGCCATGCGCAGCCCTTGGTCGAAGAATGCTTGCGCCTGTGCAGAATCGGTCGAAATCGGCCTGCTGTAAGTACCACCGCCAGGAACCAGAATCGCCAACGCTTCTTCGTCCTGCGCCTGCACAACGTTCCAGGACACCGCTGCCATGAACGAGCCCAAAACCAAACTCATCAATCTTTTCATCGTCTTCTCCTCATTGAAACCGGGTCATCGATTCGTCTATGCGTCCCAGCCCCCAAATATCAACTCCATAGTCATATCCCCATGATCGCGATGTTCAAGCCCTGCAATAGTGGCCGACCGATAGTACCACGACCAGAAGCTCCGTAGCAGGCAATACGGCACTCCGGTTTCTGGCGAGAATCCCTCACAGTTGGCGGGAGCGTAACCGGCGCTTTCTCATCTTGCCGTGGCAACCGGCCAGGAACACTGTGAAGCCCAGGAGCAGCAGCACGGCCTTGGAGCGGTACAGAAGATTCTTGGCGCCTGCAAGCCTGTCCTGGTTCGAAGCAGTCAGCTCGGAAGGAAGAACCGACCTGATGGCAGGGTCCGACAAGAGCGCAGCGAGCCTTTCTGGGTTGTCGTAGGAAATCTCCAAAGCCTCATATCCTTCGAATACAGCGGGATCGTCGCTTGCCAGATACTCGAGGATCAGCGACCGCGCCAGTTGATTCTGCTCGTGCCTTTCGGGAAGCCCGGCCGCGAACGATTGGTATCCGGCAAATAAAGCGCCATGGATTGCGATCACCAGCCAGCCGACGATGAGGAAAGTGCCTTTCCGAGCAGAGCGAGGCCGGGGAATTGCCTTGAGGATTTCCACCGCGCAGAGAATGTTCACGCATAGCCCCAAAGACAGGATCACCACATACCTGTTCGCCGGAGAAATCCCCGAGGCGCCGCGAAACAGCGCCATCGCCAGAATTTGGCAGAGAACGAACACGCCGATCGCCAGGTAGATGTCGGGAGCCCTTTTGCCAGTGAATGACCTGGCGAGCACGTAGCACAATGGTGCAAAAACGAGAATCCCAACGAAATGGCTTGGGCGAAAAGGCCAGGATAATGCTGCACCGGTCGAGAGGGCAAAATCGAGCACATTTCTTGCGCTGTACAATTCGTCGGCGTTGGCATCCGACCTGCAGAGAATCATCATCAGGAAAATCATCATCGGCACAAGAATGTCGAATGCCTGTTTTGCCCCCACAGCCTTTTCCCGG
>RKSA01000066.1 GCA_007571115.1 Gammaproteobacteria bacterium | reverse complement strand
GCGACGCCGCCCCCATGGCCTGGGTCGAGCTCGTCGATCGCCCCACTGCTGCCGACGCTGACACCGACGCCGACGAAACCACCACCGAAGAAGACTGAACTTCCCGCTCATCTGCTGCGCGAATCATGGTCGATGTAGCCACTCCTTCAGTTCCCGGGCCGACACTATGGGAACGATGAATTGCTGCTGCAACTCCAACAGATCTGCATCGCCGGTCACCAAGGCATCAGCAGGACCTGTTAGCGCCAATTGCAGAAATGGCTGGTCAGACGGATCCCGACACTCCGGAACTTCGGGGGGCTGTTCTGGATCCGGCACAGCTTCGCACCAAGGCAGGTATTCCTCGACCAGGTCGGTCTGTTCGTCTGTTGCCAAACGAAATTTCGGATAATCGAGCACCTGGATCAGTTCCCTTGTCGAATGCCGGTTGATAAGCGGGCAAACGTGAAGGGAACGCCAAGCATGGCGCAGCCAGCCCAGCCTGCCCGAGCGAAAGACTAGCGCGGCAAGCACCACGTTGGTGTCGAGAACCAGACGGACGGGTCTCATTCCCTTGATCGAGCCCATCGCACGGCATCGGACAAGTCGGCTTCCGTGACTCCAAGTTCAGCGAGTTTGGCCCGGACGGCATCAGCGCGGTTCACTCGAACCGGAGTGAGCACGATCCTCCCGTTTTCTGCGGCTACATCGAAGTATTCAGCGGCTTCGACGGTCGCCATGACCGCCTTGGGCAAGGTCAGTTGGTTCTTTGCGGTGAGTTTCGCAAGCAAAGCCATGCTCCGTAGCAAGGAAGCAAGGAATCATAGTTTCCTTTCCAAGCCATTTCAAGTGAACATTCGGACTCGCCTCGCATGGGGCGGGATGTCAGGTTGCTTTTCGCATCGTCGCCGTTATGCTGTTGTTGCAGATCAGCACTGACCGCCGCTGGGCGGCGCATCGACTTGGGACATTGCCCCATGCCGGCTCTCACGCCCGCTATCATGCCCCCTTGGCCGCATGTCGAAACCGTCATGTTCGACATGGATGGCACCTTGCTCGACCTGCATTTTGACAACTATTTCTGGCGCGTGCTCGTTCCCGAGCGATACAGCGCGAGGCATGGGGTCAGCGTGCAGGCCGCGCAGAACGTGTTGCAGCAGAAGACCGACGAAGTGCTCGGCACGCTGGACTGGTACTGCCTTGACTACTGGGAGCGCGAGCTCGGGCTCGAAATCGCCGAGCTCAAGCGCGCCATCACCCGCAAGATCCGCTTGCGCCCGAATGTCGAGCCCTTGCTTCGCTCGCTATGGTACACCGGCAAGCGCATTTTGCTGGTCACCAACGCCCATCCGGCGAGCTTGCGGATCAAGATGCACAATGCTGAGCTCGCTCCGTATTTCCACCGCTGCATCAGCGCCCATCAGGTGCGGCTGGCCAAGGAAAGCGAGGGATTCTGGGCCAGATTGCAAGAGCTTGAGCCATTTGACCCGGAGCGAGCGATCCTTTTCGACGATTCGCTGCCTGTGCTGCGGCGGGCGAGTCAGGAAGGCATTCGTCATGTCTACGGTATCAGCAGGCCCGACAGCAGCCGTCCCGCCATCGACAGCGACGAGTTTCCGCTCGTGGAGGACTTCGGCGCTTTGCTTCCGGGCGTTCGCGCCACTTGAGCAAGCTCTGGCAAACGGGGCCATCGTGCCCAAAGCGAGGATTGGTGGCCATGAACGATCTCAAAGTCCGGCTCGACAAATGGCTTTGGGCAGCCCGTTTCTACAAGACCAGGGCCTTGGCCCGGCAGGCGGTCAATGGCGGCAAGGTGCGCTGCGAAGGCATTCGCGCCAAGCCCGGCAAGACCATCGCGCTGGGAATGGTCGTTCACTTGCGCCAGGGCGACTGGGACCGCGTGGTCGTCGTCGAAGGCATCCGCAACGATCGCCGCCCGGCACCGGAGGCGCAATTGCTGTATCGCGAAACCAGCCAAAGCATCCGCGAGCGCGAGGAACGCGCCGCCAGCCGCGAATCCGGCCCCTCCCATCAGCCGCCAGCCCGGCGCCCCAGCAAAAAGCAAAGAAGGGCCATCAAAAAGCTCAAGCACGATGAATAGGAATCGTGTCCAATTTTCGACCAATTTCGAATTGCTGCCAAAATTGCGCAAGTTTCGCGTTTCGTGACTACTCTTGGGGCCGCTAGACCCAACCACCCATTTTTGATGACTACAGGAGAAGCACGATGAGAGAACTTACGATGCACGAGATGGAGCAAGTGGACGGAGGAGTTGCGCATTTGCCTTTTGTCCTGGGACTGGGCTTCGCTACCGGCGCCGTGATCGGCTACAGGAACGGCGGCTTGTCAGGGGCCGTTGTCGGTGGCATATTCGGCGCGGTCGCTGCCTTTCAAGTAGGAGTGGCGACCGCAGCCTATGGCCTTGGCAGAGCGACTTACGCCGTCTACTCCATTGGTACGGCTCTCTTGGGCAATGAGGCCACGAGCCGAATCGGAGACTAATGAGCGCAAGAGTCATGAGGACGGCTTGAACTTGGGCAGATAGCCTCGGTGAGTGACTGGGTCAGGGGCGGTCTGATCGCCCCTGGCCATTTTTTGCAATTGGCGAGCTCGCGTGCTCGCCACCCCATGGTCAGTTCAGCAACAGGAGGACGATATGGAAGGATCATTTTTTGAAGGAGTGGCATTGGCTTCATCATTGGTGAGCGCGATAGCGGTCGTGCTATTGCCTGCGATCATCTGGGATTCGGAAACCGGGAGGTATCGTGGATACTTCAACCGGAAGGCGCTCGGCGTCTTGTTCGCGGTGGCAGCGTTTGCCACGATCATTTCGTTCAGGCAGGGGAATTCGTCGCAAGTGGTCTTCGCGGATGTCGGTTTCTACCTGTTCATCGCCATTTTCATTTCGCGCGTATTCGTCGAGCTGAGCCACCACCACAAGTTCGGCGTCTGGCTGCATCGGTGCTATCACAAGATGACCGAAGATGCCGAAACACCCGGAAAATGAGCGCGTCCGGTCTGCCATGCCGGGCTGCGACAGTGTATGGATCCTGGCGTTTCTGCCTTGCTGTAGAATGAAGCAGGAGGGGGCATTTCCAGCCCTCGCGGCCGTTGGCATCGATGGACAGGATGGACAGCACCGGCTATTACGACCAGAACAGGGATCAGCTTTTCAGGCAGTACCACGGCTATGATCCCGCAGTGGTGCATCGCGCATGGGCGCCAGCGCACCTTTGCGCAAGGAAGCCCGGATTCGCTTGCGACATCGGCGCGGGGACTGGTCGTGACGCCAACTGGCTCGCCGGGCAGGGCTGGCGAGTGACCGCCGTGGAGCCCAGCCTCCTGCGCGAGCTCGGGCAGGAACGGTCCCATGCTCTTGTGACTTGGCTGGAAGATTCGCTGCCCGGCCTGCCGAGGCTATGCGCTCTCGGTCGGCGCTTCGACCTGATCTTGCTACGCTCGGTATGGATGCACGTGCCTCCTCGATGCCGGGAGCAGGCTTTTCGCGTCCTGTCCGGGCTGCTTGCGCCATCGGGCCTGCTCGTCATCAGCTTGCGGCATGGCAGCGACGAAGCGGAAAACCGCTCTCGTGGCTTCCATCCGGTCAGCGCCGGCGAACTGATCGATCTCGCCCAGGGCCGAGCCGTCACCTTGCGTGACCAATGCGATCATGCCGACCGGTCGCGCAGCCACATCCATTGGCAGTGGCTGCTGTTCGAGGAATCCGGCAAAGGCGCTGGGAGTCCCCGAATCGCCTGATCCCGCGATTCGCTCCATGCATGGTTTTTTGCCATAATGCCGCGACTTTCTCGATGCATCTTGAGAGTCGATGTGGCTGATCGTTTCGACGCTGCCCTGAAGCGTTACGGGCTTCCCCTGTTCCATCCGGAGTGGGCCGAGGTCTGCCGGGGAATCGAAAAGGAATGCCTGCGAGTGACCCAGGAGGGCTGCATCTCCCGCCGCCCGCACCCCGCCGCGCTCGGTTCGGCCTTGACCAATCCGTTCATCACCACAGACTTTTCCGAAGCCCTGCTCGAGTTCATCACCCCCAAGGGGCAGACCATCGGCGACTGCCTCGGAACGCTCGAAACGATCCATCGATTCACTCTGGCGCATCTCGATGATCAGGAGATCCTGTGGGCTTCGAGCATGCCCTGCCCTGCGGGAACCAAAGGCGAAGTGCCGATCGCCAACTATGGCAGCTCGAATATCGGCCGTCTCAAGCGGCTTTACCGGACTGGGCTGTCCTGGCGTTATGACAGTCTCATGCAAGCCATTGCGGGGCTGCATTACAACTTCTCGATGCCCGATGCATTTTGGCAGCCCTACCAGCGAATGCTCGGCCACCAGGGTGCCCTCAAGGATTTTCGAACCGAACGCTACCTGCATCTGATCCGCAATTTCCACCGCCATTCGTGGCTGTTGCTCTATCTGTTCGGCGCGTCGCCAGCGGCTGCGACGAGCTTCGTCGAAGGTCGCGAGCATCGCCTGCAACGCATGGCAACAGGAACGATGTATCTGCCCAACGCAACCTGCCTGCGCATGGGCCGGCTCGGCTATCAAAGCGAAGCGCAGCGCTCGCTGTTCGTTTGCTACAACGATTTGCCCACCTACGTGGAATGCCTGCAAGACGCGATGCAAACCCCGTATCCGCCCTACGAGGACATCGGCCATCAGGTCGATGGCGAGCATCGGCAGATCAATGTCAACTTGCTGCAACTGGAAAACGAGTTCTACAGCACGATTCGCCCCAAACGTGTGGCCCGGGATGGCGCAAGGCCCCTCGATGCCTTGGTGCAGGATGGAATTGAATACGTCGAATTGCGCACTTTCGACCTGAACCCATTCCTGCCGCTTGGAATCGACGCCGAGCAGATACGCTTCATCGACGCCTTCCTGCTGCATTGCCTGCTCGGCGAAAGCCCGCAATGCGACCGCGCCGAGTTTTTTGAGGTTGCCGAAAACATCTTGCGCGTCGTCGAGGAGGGCCGCGACACCTCGATCACGCTGCAGCGAGGAGGTCGCGCGGTGCGACTCGCCGACTGGGGCGGAGAGTTCCTCGCCGACATGCAACATGCCGCAGCCTTGATCGACCGTTTCCAAGGCAGCGGGCATGTGCAAAGCGTGGTTCGGCAAGAAGAGAAGCTTCGTGACCCGTCGCTCACTCCATCGGGCATGATGGTCGACGCCATGCAACGCGATGGCTCGAGTTTCTGCGAATTTTCCATGGCGATCTCGAAGCGGCACGCCCAGGGCCTGCTCGGCAAGCCCTTGCAGGAAGACGAGCGCAAGCTGATGGAAAAAACCGCCGCCGAATCACTCGTCAGGCAACGCGAGATCGAAACCGCCGACGCCATTGGCGGCAAAGGTTTCGACGAATTCCTGCGCGACTGGAACGCTTGGCAACCGCTCGGCCACAGCATCGGGCAAGGCAACAAGGCTTGAGGTACATGTTTTCATGAAACTGGCAATTCCCGGCAATCGCACCCTGAACCTGGCGGTTTTCGCCTTCAGCATGGCCGCCATCGGCATCGTGCTGTACATGCAATACGTCATGTTCCTGCCCCCTTGCGGGCTATGCATCACCCAGCGCATCTTCATCATCCTTTGCGGCCTGGCCTGCCTCGCCTGCGCGATCCACAACCCGGGCCCTCGCGGGCAGCACGTCTACATCGGCGTGGCCAGCGCCATGAGCCTGTTCGGCGGCTATTTCGCCGGGCGGCAGATCTGGCTGCAACATCTGCCCGAAGACCAGGTTCCCGCCTGCGGCCCGGGCCTCGGCTACCTGCTGCAAAACTTTCCCTTGATCGATTCCCTGAACTTCCTGATTCGAGGCGACGGCAATTGCGCCGAAGTGCAATTCCGCCTGCTCGGCCTGCTGACGATCCCCGAAATGGCCATGACCGCCTTCGTCCTGCTGTTCGCGACTTGCACGTTCATGCTGTTCCGCGACCAATGGACGCCACCCCCCAGCACCGGCTGACGCATCAACTCGCGCCGACAATTGCACAGGCCTGGCATTGCCCAGCCACGCTTGGCTACTCGTTCGGTGGAAAGGCTTGGTAGAATCGGCGCTTGTTTCGACGAGTCGCTCGCTGCCCTCGATCTCGAACTCTCGCCCGAAGTCAAGGCAGCCTGCGACGAGGTCCATGCAAAATACCCCTACCCCATGGGGTGAGACGGGAGCATCCCTTGCAGATCGATTGGCAGAGCTACGATCCTGGCGCCTTTCACGACGAGTTGATCGAGCGCCCGGGGGTGCCTCGCCCGCTGGCCACCCGGCTCGCCAGCTATCTGCAATCGCTGGGCCGGAAAGATCTCGACGAGAAGAAGCTCGCCGCCCGGCTCGCGATCAAGACCATGGGCATCTCGTTCACGGTCTATAGCGACGGCCAGAACATCGATCGCGAATGGCCCTTCGACCTGATCCCGAGGATCATCTCGGCCGATGAATGGGCGCTGACCCAGCGCGGGCTCGAGCAGCGCGTGCGCGCTCTCAACTGCTTCATCGACGATGTCTACAACGGACAAAAGGCGTTCAAGGACCGGATCATCGCTCCCGAGCTGATCCTCGATTCGCCGAATTTCCGTCCGCAATGCCTTGGCATCAAGCCACGCTATGGCGTCTGGGCGCACATTTGCGGCACCGACCTGATTCGCGACGAGCAAGGCCGCTTCCTCGTGCTCGAAGACAATTTGCGAGTGCCTTCGGGAGTATCCTACATGCTGGAGAATCGTCGCGTCACCAAGCGCGTGTTTCCCGAGCTGTTCGAGGATTACGACATCCGCCCGGTGACCGAATATCCCCAGGAGCTGTTCGACATGCTCGCTTCGCTGTCACCGCGTCGGCAGGTGCTTCCCGAAGTCGTCGTGCTCACTCCCGGAATCTACAATTCGGCGTATTTCGAGCATTCCTATCTCGCGCAGCGAATGGGTGCCGAACTCGTCGAAGGCAGCGACCTCGTGGTCGAGAACGACCGGGTCTACATGCGCAACATCGAGGGGCTTTCCCAGGTCGATGTCATCTACCGCCGCATCGACGACCTGTTTCTCGACCCGCTGACCTTCCACCCCGACTCGATGCTGGGAGTGCCCGGGCTGTTCCGCGCCTGGGTCGAGGGCAATGTCGCCCTGGCCAACGCGCCTGGCGCCGGAGTCGCAGATGACAAGATCGTCTACACCTATGTGCCCGATTTCATCAAGTACTATCTCGGCGAGGAGCCGATCCTGCCGAACGTGCCAAGCTTCCGCTGTTTCGAGGCGAGCGAACGGCAGCACGTTCTCGCCAACCTCGACAAGCTCGTCGTCAAGCCCGCCAACGAGTCGGGGGGCTATGGCATGTTGATGGGGCCCCAGGCGAGCAAAGCCGAGCGCGAGGAGTTCGCGCGCCGGATCAAGGACAACCCGCGCAATTATCTCGCCCAGCCGCTGATTCCGCTGTCGACCGCGCCGATTCTCGGCGAAAGCGCCTCCGAGCCGCGACATCTCGACCTGCGACCGTTCATCCTGCAAGCCACCGAGGGTCACGTCACTCCTGGCGGGCTGACCCGGGTGGCATTGGTGAAGGGGAGCTATGTCGTCAATTCCTCCCAGGGTGGCGGCAGCAAGGACACCTGGGTCGTGCAGGGCTAGACTGATGCTGTCACGCGTTGCGGAACGGATTTATTGGCAGGCTCGCTATCTGGAACGGGTCGAGAACACCGCGCGCCTGCTCAATGTCTTCTCGAACCTGCTCCTCGACCTGCCAGGCCAGACCAGGCTTGGCTGGCGCGTGCTCGTGCGCAGCACCGGGACGACCGAACTGTTCGAATCGCGCTACAACGTCGCCAGCGAAGCCAATCTCGCCAGTTTCCTCATCGCTGACGATTGCCACGCATCGATTTGCAACATGCTGTCGATGGCGCGGGAGAACGCGCGCACCACTCGCGAAGTCATGCCCACCGAAGCCTTCGAAAGCATCAATGACCTGCACTATTACGCGCAGTCCATCGCTGCCGCCGCGATCAGGGGGCGCAGTGCGCGCAACGGCATGCTCGAACACATCATCAGCAACTGCCAGCAGATTTTCGGCATGTTGGCAGGCACGATGAGCCGTGACGCAAGCTATACCTTCGTCCGCATGGGGCGGGCGATCGAGCGCGCCGACATGGGCACGCGCACTGTCGACGCCGGCGCGCGCAAATTGCTCGTCGAACCCGGCAAGGGCAGCTCGACACCACGTTTCCCCGAGCCTTACGAAGGCATTCTATGGATGAGCGTGCTGCGCTCGCAAAGCGCGTACCAGATGTATCGCCAGCACGTGCGGCGTCGCGTCAATGGCGAAGATGTGGTCGGGTTTCTGTTGCGTGACGAGGAGTTCCCCCGGGCCGTGCTGCACAACCTGACGACGATCAGCAAGATCCTGCCGAAACTGCCAAAGTGGGCCGCCGTCGCCGATCTCGTCGACAATGTGCGCCGCGACATGTTGCAGGCGGAAACGCCGGAGCTGATCGCGCATGGCCTGCCCGAGCATCTCGACCGCTTGCAGATCAGCTTCGCGGCGATTCACGACGCGATCACGCAAACCTGGTTCCTGCCGCGGAAGTAGCTGGCGGAGGCGACCATGATCGATTTCCGATGTGCCTGCGGCCAGGCCCTGTTTTTCGAAAACACCGCGTGCCTGCGTTGCGGCAGCCGGGTGGGCTACGATCCCGTTGCGCGCCGGATGCTGCCCCTTTCGGTGCTTGACGGGCGACCGCCGCAAAGCGCCTCGGGCCCGCTTTGCCGCAACGGCGCCGAGCATGGCGTCTGCAACTGGATCGTGGGCGAGCACGATCAGCAGTATTGCCTTTCCTGCCGATTGAACCAGACGATCCCGAATCTGTGCGATGGCAGCCGCCTGCATTGGTGGAAGCAACTCGAACAGGCCAAGCGCCGACTGATTTACGGGCTGTTGAACTTGCGTCTTCCGGTCGCCAGCAAGCACGAGTCGCAGCACGGGCTAGCCTTCCGCTTCATCGAGGATCGCCGCTCGAATCCCGAAGTCGCCGAAGAGCACGTCTACACCGGCTATGCCGAAGGGGTGATCACCATCAATGTCGCCGAAGCCGACGAAGTGCGGCGCGAGCTCGAGCGACGCCACGCCGGCGAGCTGTACCGTACCTTGCTAGGGCATTTCCGGCACGAAAGCGGGCACTACTTCTTCCATCTGCTGATCGACTCGGCCGAGCGAACGCGGCGTTTCCGCGAATTGTTCGGCGACGAGCGGCAGGACTACGCCGACGCCTTGCGCCGCTACCATTCCCGGCCGCGAACCCAGGGCGACGACTTCATCAGCGCCTATGCCGAATCGCATCCACTCGAGGACTGGGCCGAGGTCTGGGCGCATTACCTGCACATGACCGACACGCTGGAAACCGCAGGCCATTACGGCCTGCCCCAAGGTTCGGCGCATTTCGACCGGTTCGATGACTTGCTGCTGAAATGGTCGGATTTGACAGTCACGCTCAATTCGCTGAATCGCAGCATGGGGCTGGAGGACGCCTATCCTTTCGTGTTGTCAGCCGCGACGCTCAGGAAACTTCGTTTCGTCCACGAGCTGATCGATCCCAGCTAGCTGCCCAGTTCAGCGGAGGCATCTGGCGAAACGCGTGCTTGAGCGCCTTGTCCCAGCTTTGCCGCAGGTCGCGCAGGAAATCGCTTTCCGACTCGAACCGGTGATGGCTGTCGAGGGTGAGGCTGTCGCCGCGATAGAGCAGCAGCTCGATGGGCGGGCCGACGCCGCGGTTGCTTTTCATCGTCGAATCCATCGAGATGAGCAGGCATTGCGCGGCGGTGGAGAGGTCGAGCGAGGGCTGCAGGATGCGGTCGAGAATCGGCTTGCCATATTTGCTTTCGCCGATTTGCAGATAGGGCGTGTCTGCCGAAGTCGTGATGTGGTTGCCTTCAGGGTAGACCAGGATGACGCGATGCTTCCGCCCCTCGACCTGGCCTCCGAGAATGAAGCTCGCTTCGAAATTGGCGCTGCCGTTCTTGCGCCGCTCCTGCTGTTCCAGGCTGGCATCGCCGAGATAGTCCGCAGCTTCGGTGAGGCTGGCGACGGTGTTCAGCGAGACCTCGGCGTCGCTGTGGATATCGGCTTTCAGTTTCGCCATCACGCCTTGGCTGGTCGCGAGGTTGCCGGCGCTCAGGATCACGAACTGCCGCTCGCCCGGAATGCCATGGCGGAACATCTTGCTATACGTGGAAACTTGGTCGATTCCCGCATGAGTGAGCGAATCCGAACAGAACACGATGCCGGAATCCAGAGATGCAGCGACGCAATAGGTCAAGACTTGATCCTCAAACGGCCCAACGGCAAAAGGCAATCATACCTGCCACGATGGCAGGGTCAATGCGAGGCGGGCAAGCCCGGCGATTTTCGCTCTCGATAAAGCCCCCTTCGTCGTGAAGCATCCGTCGACTTCGGGCTATGGGCCACTCCAATGCAGAGGCGGCACGAGAAGGGGCGACCGTTACCGCTTGTCTTCATCGTCGCGCACCGATCAGAAGACGGTGTAGCGCAGGCCCAGCTTGAGCATCCGGCCGAAGGCGTTGTGGGTATAAGGGTCGTAGCCCAGCTCGAGGGTTCCTCGTGGTGG
>RKSA01000154.1 GCA_007571115.1 Gammaproteobacteria bacterium | reverse complement strand
CCGCCATAGAGGAGCATCTTGCCGCCCTTGCTGATTGGCAAGGTCTCGCGACGCTGGAATGCGTGGTAGTTGGTGATGACGATTTCGGCCTTGCCGAGGTCGCCGAGCAGGTCAGGCGGCAGCAGTTCGCAGGCCTTGTAGTAGTTATCCGGGTCGTTCGGCAGCAAGACGCGCAAGCGGTCGCGAATCGTGATTCCCGGCGTGACGATCAGGAAGCCGCGAGTGAAGCGCGTGCTGCCGGGGTGGCGCACGGCGTTGACGGTCTGCCAGGCGATCAGCATCGCCATTACCGTGGTCTTGCCAGCTCCGGTGGCGAGTTTCAGCGCCAGGCGCGGCAGGTCTGGGCGGCCTGGGTCGCCGCGCTTGTTGGCGTTTTCCAGGTGCCGCCTGATGCCTTGGGTGCGAGCGCGTTGCCCGGCAGCGACCTCGGTCAACCAGATCACCGTTTCGACGGCCTCGAGCTGGCAGAAAAACGGTCTGCGGTCAGCAAAATCATGCTCGCGCCAATGTTGCAGCAGCCGCGCCGTTTCCCGGCTCACCTGCCAATCGCTGCGGGGCAGTTCGCGCCATCCGGCGACCTGGGAGCGCACCTCGTTGATGATCGGCAGCGGGTCGTAGAGCTGGCCGTCACGAGTGAAGCCGCCTTCGACTTCGGTGGGCAACTCGAGCTGCCTCGGCCCGCCGCTCTTGCGCGGCTTGGGAACCGGAGTCACCAGCGAGGACTCACGCCGGCCTTTGGCAATCTTGCCGGTTGGCTGCCCGGCCCCGTCGAGCTCCCAGTGCCGGGAAGGCGGCTGGTACGGCGAGTTGATGATCGGGCTGGCAAAGAAATCGTCGCTCGAACTCATTTTGCAGGGCCGCTCCCGATGTGCCGTTGCCGGTGGATTGCTCTGGGCCCGGCGGCCCGAGGCCGCGCAAGCGGTGCTTCGGCACCGGCCTGGGCGCAATTGTAACGATTTGCGGCTCGCAATGGACTGGCTTGCTGGCGGCAAGTCCTATAGTCTTGCCGGAAGTTCCCATTTGCTTGCAAGGAGACAGTCATGGAAAACGCCCTCGCCGCCTGGTTCAGGATTGCCTTATGGAAGAGAATCGTCGGCGCCATGGTGCTTGGCGTGATCGCCGGCTCGCTTTGGGGGCCTGGGGTCGAAAGCATCGTCTGGATTGGCGACTTTTTCATCCGCCTGATCCGCATGCTGATCGTTCCCGTGGTGTTTTTCACCGTTGTCAGTGGAGTCGTTTCGGCGGGCAACCCCGCCAAGCTCGGCTCGCTCGGCGCCAAGGCGCTGCTGCTGTTCGTCGCGACGACCCTCGCCGCGAGCGCCATCGGCGTGGCGATGGCGATCGTCATGCAGCCAGGGGTCGGCGCCGACCTTTCGGGGGCGATTCCCAGTGCCACCCAGGAGGCGATGCCGATCGCCGAGCGGCTCATCTCGATCATTCCGTCGAACCCGCTCGCAGCGCTCGCCGAAGGCAACATCCTCGCGATCATCTTTTTCGCGGTGCTGTTCGGAGTCGGCCTGGTCATGACCGGCGAGGCCGCCAGGCCGATGAGCGACTTCATGGAAGTCGGGGTCAAGGTGTTCCTGCGCATGACTCGCTGGGTGCTCGAGGTCGCGCCTTTCGGCGTGTTCGCCCTGATCGCCTGGGTCGCAGGAACCCTGGGAGTGTCGGCCCTGCTCAACGTGATCGGGGTCGCCGGCGCGCTCGTGATCGGCTGCCTGATGCACATGCTCGTGGTCTACGGCGCCTTGCTCATGCGGGGAATGCTCGGGCTGTCGCCGCTGCAATTCTTTCGCGGCACCCGGGACGCGCTGCTCGTGGCGTTTTCGACTTCGTCGAGTTCGGCGACCTTGCCGGCGACGATGAGCGTCGCCGAACGCGAGCTTGGAGTCAGGCCCGTGGTCGCATCGACGGTGCTTCCGGTCGGCGCGACGATCAACATGGACGCGACCGCGATGTATGCCGCGATCGTGTCGATTTTCGGCGCCCAGGCCTTCGGCATCGAGCTCGGCGCGGCCGACTACCTGCTGATGCTCGTCACGACCGCGCTCGTGTCGGTGGCGACGCCATCGGTGCCGAGCGCCTCGCTGTTCGTCATGGCGGCAGTCATGGAGACCTTCGGCCTCGCTCCCGGGCAGATCGCCATCGTCGTCGGCTTCATCCTCGCCTTCGACCGCCCCCTCGACATGTGGCGCACCGTGGTCAACGTCTGCGGCGACCTTGCAGCCGCGACCACCGTGGCAAAATGGGAAAACGAGTTCGACCAGGGCCTGTTCGACCAGCAAAACACGAAACGGGAGCGCACCTGAGATGAATGGAATGGCGATCGCATTGGGGGATGCAAACGACTTGCTCACGGAAGTTGAAGACAGCTCCGTTGACCTGATTGCAACTGATCCGCCATACGAGATCAATTTTGCCAACAACGCCTGGGACAAGCCGAACGGCTTGAATTGGGACTATCTGGCAAAGCAGTTTCGAAGAGTCATGAAGCCATCGGGAAATCTGATCATTTTCCAAGGCTGGTCATGCGTTAGCGAAACCAAGAGCGTATTGGACAAGCATTTCTTCCTGAAAAACTGGATAATCTATGACAGAATAAAAGGCAGGGGGGCAAAAACCAATGTGGTTTCCACCAGGGAAGACATCCTCTGGTATGTTGCCGATGAAAGCTCCTATACATTCAACAAGATCAATTCCACAATCAAGAAAAAGACCAAAGGGATGGGGTTGCGGAATGGCAATACTTTCAGGGCCTTGTCGAATGTTTGGACAGACGTCCCGCCAGTGGTCCCATGGAGCAGGGAAAGAGTCGACCATCCTACGCAGAAGCCGCTGTTTCTCATGGACAGAATCATCTCGATCTGGTCCAACGAAGGGGATGTGGTGCTCGACCCATTCATGGGAAGTGGCACCACTGCCGTCGCGTGCAGGAATCTCGGAAGGGAGTTCATCGGATTTGAAGTTGACAAGCAGTATTTTTCGATCTCCAAAGAGAGGATAGACGGCTGTGGAAGACTCATTTAGAAATGGAATAATTAACCTGAACACTCGCCGGTTTGGCACTGTTGTCGAACTGATCGTTCAACTGCTGAAAGATTATCAAGAAAGCAATCAGCTTGATTTTGATTTGTTTGATCCAAAAACCAATCAAAGAATCGAAGTAAAATCTTCAAGAGTATTCAAAAAGCAAACCCTCAATTTTACTTTGGATAACTTGCATGACCTGATTGTAAATAACTCCAATCGAAATAGATTGCTTTCCCAGCATCAAACAATTTTGGAAAAATTTGATTGCAATATCCAGCAAGTAAAAATCGAGCTTTTCGACACACTGTACTATCTGCTGTTCTTCTATGATGTAATTGAAATTTTTCGAATTGAGAGCAATCAAATAAAATCTGATACAAAACTGAATTATAGTGATAAACAGCATAAGGGAAATGAGGGAGAAGGTCAGTTTCATGTCACTCAAAAGAGTTATCAGCATCACAAGGAAAACTATTTCATTCAATCCGCCACTTATGAAGAAATCAGAGACATGTTATTGGACAGGGCGAAGTGAGCTGCCGTCATGCCTGCCGAGGCTCTCCCCTCAAGGGGGCATATTGGGGCTTCGTGTGGTACATTGCGCGGCAGTGTCTGGTGCCGGAGATCGCGCCAGCTCCCGAACCTGAGAAATGATCGGAGTCATGACTGTTCTGCCCTCTGCTCCAGCGACACGAAGCGGCAGCGACTGATGGCGAGGCGAGTTGCGATCATCGGTGCCGGAATCGCTGGCCTTGGCGCTGCCTGGGCCCTGCATCGCAGTGGCGAGCGGTTCGACTTTCG
>RKSA01000196.1 GCA_007571115.1 Gammaproteobacteria bacterium | reverse complement strand
CTGGTTTTGCTCTTGGCAGTTGTCGAGCGTGATTTCGCCGGTTTCTTCCGCGCAGTCTTGCCAGTTTCGGCGCTTTCCGCCTCAGCTTGCCCGTCCTGTTGGTCCTGCTGCTCCGATTCGACCGGGGTTTCGCCTTCGCTCGGGGCTTCGCCTTCGACCGGAGTTTCGTCTTCGCTTGCAGCTTCGCCTTCGGCCGGCTCGTCGCCTTGCCCGGCTGCCTGCACCGAGGTTTCGCCGTCGTCTGGTGCCGCCGCTTCAGCCGCGACCTCGGCATCGGCATCGATTTCAGCCTTGAGCTTGTCAGCAGCCTTGAGCTTGTCAAGAGCCTTGCTGACGAGCGGCAGCAGATCCTCGTAAAGATTCAAGCCCGCGACCTCGTCCGCAGCAAACCAGCGCACATCATCCAGGCCGCCGCTTTGCTTCAGCAGGGCGATCTCACCATACGGCGCCGAGGCAAGAAAATACGTCACCTGCCTGCGCATCTTGCCATGCTCGCGGTCGTTGGCGACGAACTCGTTCTGCCCCAGCTCGGCCTCGATGGCGATCGCCAGGCCAATCTCTTCCTGGAGAGCGCGAGTCGCTGTCTGCTCCGGGGCTTCCTCGTCGGCGACCTTGCTCTTGCTCAGCGTCCAGCGATCAAAAGCGTCGTGTACCAAGACCAGGTAGGTGACGCCTTCGTGCTGCGCGTACACCACCGCTCCGGCCTGTTGCTGCACGGGCAGCCCGGCAAGATCGAGCTGCTCGCCTGCTGCGGAGTCGCCGTCCCCAGTGCCAGGGCGAGGGCCGCGTTTTCGCTGGGTATTGCTGCGCGGGCGCTTCGCTGCGGGGCGTCGTCGCGCCTTGCCTTTCACGGGGACAATGAGCGCCTCTTCTTCGCCTTGCTGCGTTTCTGCTGGCTGTTCGGCCGGTTTTCTCGCTTCGGCCGCTTCGGCGCCGCGAGCCCTGGCTGATCGCTGGCGTCGCCGGCCGCCACGACCTGAGCCTTCGCCGCGTTCACCGCGCTCGCTGCGTTGCGAATCTGCTCGTCTGCGGCCTTCGTGCCTGCCGCGGCCGTCGCCCCGGGACTGGCCACCAGAGCGCCGACCGCGATCGCGTCTCGTGCCGCCGGTTCTTGCCTCGCTGGCGGGTTCGGAAGCTTCCTCGGGCGCTGCGGCAGGCGGGTTCGCCGGCTCGGGCTGCCTTGTGCCGCCGAACAGGCCGCGAATCGCATTGACGAGCTGCTTTACCGGACCTGGTGACGAGCTCTTTGCGCCTTTTGTTGCGCTTTTCGTTGAGTCTTTCGCCGAAGAATCTTTCGCCGCGCGTTGCGCCGAGCCCTTCGCCGGGCGCTGCGGCCGCGCTTCGGCGACCATGCTGCGGCTTACCGCAGGCTTGCCGGGTGCGGCGCCCGCAGCCTTTGCTTCCGGGGCCTCGGTGTTTTCCACCTCGTAGCCCTCTCCCCGGCGATTGATGCCGCTGATCCGGTAATGGGGAGTGACGAGGCCGGCTTCGGGAAGCACTTTCAGCACCGAGCCGCTTTCCTCCTCGACCGCCGCGATTTCCTCGCGCTTCTCGTTGAGCAGATACGTCGCGACTTCGAGTGGCGCGACGACCTGGACTTCGCGATTCTTCTCCTTGCTCGCCTCTTCGCGAACCATGCGCATGATCGATAGCACCAGCGACTTCACGTCTCGCACCCGGCCCTGGCCGTTGCAACGCGGACATACGACGGTGCTCGTTTCGTCGAGGGAGACACGCAGCCGCTGCCGCGACATCTCGAGCAGGCCGAAGCGCGAAATCCGGCTCACCTGCACCTTGGCGCGGTCGGCTTCGAGGGCTTCGCGAAGGCGGTTCTCGACGAGCCGCTGATGCTGGCTCGATGTCATGTCGATGAAGTCGACCACGATCAGGCCGCCGATGTCGCGCAGGCGCAATTGCCGCGCGATTTCATCGGCGGCTTCGAGGTTGGTGGTCAGTGCGGTTTCGTGGATGTCGGCGCCCTTGGTGGCGCGGGAGGAGTTCACGTCGATGGAAACGAGCGCCTCGGTGGGGTCGATCGACAGGCCACCTCCCGAAGGCAGTTTCACTTCGCGACCAAAAGCGCTTTCGATCTGGTTCTCGATCTGGAAACGGTTGAACAGCGGCAGCTTGTCTTCATAGAGCTTGATGCGGCTTTCGTAGTGCGGCATGACCTGCTGCACGAATTGCATCGCTTCGTTGTGGAATTCCCCGGTATCGAAAAGCACTTCGCCAATATCCTCGCGGAGATGGTCGCGAATCGTGCGGATCACGATATTGCTTTCTTCGTAGATGAGGAATGGCGCCGCCTTTTTTCCGGCGACTTCGCACACCGCCTTCCATAGATTGAGCAGGTAGTCGAGATCCCATTGCAGCTCTTGCGTCTCCTTGCCAACGCCAGCGGTGCGCACGATCACTCCCATGTCGTCGGGGATGTCGAGGGAGCGCAGCGAATCCTTGATTTCGGAGCGTTCGTCGCCTTCGATGCGCCGGGAAATGCCGCCGAGCTTGGGGTTGTTCGGCATCAGCACCAAGCAGCGCCCCGCCAGGCTGATATGGCTCGTCAGGGCCGCGCCCTTGGTGCCGCGCTCTTCCTTCTCGACTTGCACGATCAGCTCGGCACCTTCGCGAATCGGGCTTTTGCCGTCACCGCTTTCGCTGCGATATTCCGCGGAAATTTCCTTCCACGGCAGAAAGCCGTGGCGGCTCGCGCCATAATCGACAAATGCGGCTTCCAGGCTCGGTTCGACCTTGGTCACCACTCCCTTGTAGATGTTCGATTTCTTTCTCGACTTGCTGGGGATTTCGATATCGAGATCGTGCAGCCGCTGGCCATCGACGAGCGCAACCCGGAGTTCCTCTTCCTGGGCTGCATTTACCAGAATGCGTTTCATGCGTTCAGTTCCTCCTGAAAAAATGCAGGAGGAAGCCGGGAATGCCAAGCTTGGCCGATTGGCACTGTACACTGGCTGGAGCGGCAAGCTCGCAGCAGTGCTCCGCTCGCTGATCGAGCGGAAATCCGCACACGGCGGCGCTGGACAGGCCGCCCATGGGCAAGACCTGTCGAAGCTAGCCCGGCAATCGGCCAAGGCTGTCATGCAATCTGCCGTGACGTGCAGCAATCTTTCAGCTTGCCGTCACGCAGTTTGTCGTCACGTCGGCGGCGCCGCCCTCAGGGCGTCAGGCCGACTGAATCAGTATCCCGTGCTTCTCTTCTGCAAAATGGGGAACACGCCAAAAAGACATGCGTGCTTTTGCGTGTTCCTTGCAAATAACGGCTAACGGCCTGATCATGCTTTTCGTGAGGTTGCTCGTCATGAGGTCTCTCGTTCATGAGGCCTCTTGCAGTATCCAACCCGCAAGATCAGAGTTAGCATTTCGTGTACAACAGGCCCATTTCCGGGCCAGGGGCCAAAGGATCAATCAAATCAACAATATGCCCAGCGCCGGACTATACCACCAGCGAGCCCCCCCGGCAAGCGGATGTGCTGGTTCATCGAATGCCAGAAAAAGGAATCCCAATGAACCCTTCTCATGTGTGTCACATTGACAGCTCAAGGGGGAGTAACGTTGGGGCTTCGTTCAGGGATGCTGGAAGTTCCATGGAGGGGAGGGTGTAGGGGCTCACTCGGTCACAGCATCGAAGCGGACCAGCTCGCGCCTGTCAGGATCGAACTCGATTCCGAGCAGGTGGATCGGCACGCCGAGGTCGCGGTGCTTGTCGGCGTAGCCGCGTTCGCGCAGTTGCGTCAGCGCGGCGCTCTCGCGCTTGCCTTCACCGGCACCGGACTTGCCAGCAATCTTGAACTCGAACAGGTAGACGTGTCCGGCGATC
>RKSA01000025.1 GCA_007571115.1 Gammaproteobacteria bacterium | reverse complement strand
GGCGAGCAGCTCCCCGTTGTACGGAAGCCTCGCCGGGTCGATCGCGACTCGCTCGGCAAGCTGCCGTTTCAGCCAGGCGCGCCCCTTGCACAGCCAGAAAGGGATGGCTGCCAAGCACAGCGGATTGCGCCGGATTAGCCGCAACAGCGATTCAAGCAGCAAATCGGTGCGGATCAAGGTCCCGTCGAGGTCGACGAACAGGTGAATGTCGGCGTCATCGTGCATCGATTCGGTCGGCCCTCCAGCAACGGTCGTGGAATGCACGACGAACTCGTTCAAGATGAAGTCATCCCAAGCTGCTCGTGCTGTAGCTTGGCAGTCAAGTTCGCAACTTGATCGATCTGACGATTGTAGCATGAGCAGGGTTTGGACAGCCCTCCCCGGCTGGTGGCCAGGGGAAATCCTGAGCAACAGCACTGGGCCGCTGGCCCAAGCTACCCCAACTGTGGTAGTTTCTCTGCCCAGCGTGACGTGAGGCACAAGTCCATGACTCACCATTTCACTATCGAGACTGCCGCAAAACCAACCCGAGGGCCAATGGCCTGTCCAGTGTTCACACCGGCACTGTCGAGGAGCCGCCCAGAATGAACTATTGCACGTCAGCTACTGGCATCTTCTTGAACACCGTGCGCGGAGCAATTCGCAGCCAGCGCAAAAGAGCAGAAAACGGGACAGGGGGCTACCCACGTGATCGATGGCACCGACAAGAGCTAGTCCCAGGATTTCGCCATGGAAGCAGCCGGGAACTCGCAACCAAGCCAGCGATCTTCCAGTCAAACGCAAAGGGCGCTTCAGTGATCCCTTCGAGGTAACCAAGGTGCCTATTTCATCAGCAACACAAGAAATTTTTCACATGCTCGCTTTATGGGGCTGGATTTGGATTATCCCTGTCTTGGAAAGGATATTTCCTCAAAGAGAGCAGAAATTCTTCAGGCCCGGCATGATCAATGACCTTATCCATACTTATCATAGAGCGCATTTGTGGACTTTCTTGAACGCTTCCTTTTCCGCGTGGCTAGTCGCGTATGCTCAAGAGCGCGGAGGGGAGGGGCCGTTTCTTCGTGGTTCGCTGGCCGATGCTCACTGGTCTGTCAATGTCCTATGCGTACTGCTTTTTGGGCACGTCACGTTTTATGTTGCCCACTATGCTTGCCACAAAGTTCCAATGCTCTGGCAATTTCATAAAGTTCACCACAGTTCTTTGAACCTGGATTCTTTTTCGACTAGTCGCTTTCATATTTTCGATAAAACGCTATTTGCTGCTCCCTACTTGTGTTTGGTCACATATTTCCAACCAGACCCAGGAATCGTATTTCTTTTTGTTGCTTTGAATGATTTTTGGGGGCGTTATGGCCATGGAAACATTTCAAGCCCTCACTGGCTTGGATACTTCATGAGCAATCCAAAGTATCACCGATGGCATCATTCGAATAATCCCGGAGCCATCGATAAAAATTTCTCTGCCGAGTTTAATTTCTTGGATTGGATATTTGGCACTGCCTATTACCCGAAAGAAGAAGTGCCTGGCAATTTCGGGTTAGCAGGTTACAGCAATAACATCGTTGTTCAGCACTATCAGCCATTTCAAGATTGCTACGATATCGTTAAAAATGATGGCTGGCTGGCTCTTCTGCGCAAGCCACGGAAATCCAGTCACAACGAGATGCACGACAATAGCGAAGACAAGTTGAGATGACGAGTGTTATGTTGGCTAAAATCAAGAAAATGCCTTCATCAAAATTTGGCAGGCATTCGATTATCAACCATTGTGAAAAACCGCAATCCAAGAGGTTTTTATGAGCAGAAGACACAAAAAAATAATCCCTTTGCTGGATATTGGCAGACTTATTGGCGCGCTTTTTGTCGTGATGGTTCATTACGAAATCATTTTTGGAAAATTTGTCATTTACGGCTCTCTGGGCACTTCCGCGCTTTCATGGTTTTTTATTTTGAGTGGATTCATTATTACCTATAACTATCCGAGCATGGATACAATTTCGGATTACAAGAAATTTTATGCTCACCGCTTTATTCGAATTTACCCAATTTACTTTTTATCTGTTTTTACTGCCGCATTTTTTGTCATTATTGGATACATTGCATTGGGTGAGCAGTTCTTTGCTGAAATAAACAGGCCTTTTGAGCTTACCTATGACTTGCCTCAACAAAAAGACGACAAATTCTGGATCATTGCGGTATTGAAGCATCTGACTTTTACTCAATCAATTACAAGCATCGAGACCTTGAAATTTGCATTTAATGGCCCGCTATGGTCGCTTATTTTAGAGGCTTACTTCTATTTGACATTTCCAATTTTTTTATATTTATTGCGCCCAATTAACACATTTAAGCGCATTTTTTCTGCATTCTTTATCGGGTATATTTTGCAATTTATCTTGATAAGATTCTTCCTCCCCGACGCTGAAAGCTATAACATAATGAATTTGAATGTGCCAGTTTACACCAATCCTGCGATCCGAGGAATCGAGTTTATATTCGGCATGTTGCTGTATAAGGCTTTCTCTCTAATGCCAGAAGTTACCACCAAAAATAAATCAGGCCTAGTTACATTACTGCTGGCAGTAGCCCTTTATCTTATGCTTAATTTGATTGGAGAGTGGTATGTTCCATATCAATACAGCATGTTTTTTCTTACAGTTCCAGCTTGCACTTTATTGGTGTTCGCGATGGCGAGATATCAATGGAGCCCAAGCGAGGCAGCTTACAAGTTTTGCTTGTGGGCTGGTGGTATAAGCTATGTGCTCTATTGCTTCCATTGGCCTTTGATGGAAATGATGCGGTTTACGGGCTTGATCCCTCGCACTATTCCCTTTCCCGTGCATTTGATTTTGTTAATTGCGACGTTGCTAATTGTATCCCACACAATCTACAAGTTCATTGAAAAACCAGTACGCAAGTTTTTCTATGCACGATTAGGAACCGTGCGCTCAACCATCAACCATTAAGTCAGAATATTGCCTGATGGCAGGTGCCATCAGGCCAGTTTTAGCACCCGCTCCTGACTGTGGTCTGATAGCGAAGTTCAGAAATGCGGCTAACTGCATACACGGTGATGATGGCGTAGTATGGTGTAAAGAAACGGTCTAACTCACTGACCAACGGGAAAAGCACAAAGAAAGCACCGAACACTGGAAAACAGAGAGCACTGGCATCAGCCAATGATATCGGTCGTGTGGGCCTGAAGATGGCGGTCACGTTATCGCGCCAATTTGCGGACCAAGTGATTAGCCAGAGCAACAGAAACAATGGCAGAACGGTAGGAAAAACTCCGCCGCGAGCCAAAAACTGGACGGCGGCGCCTCGCAGCACATCGAGATAGACCGTTATGGAAAATGGCTCAGCGAATGAGCCGATCTCGATCTGCAATTCGACCAGCGTATGGTAGAAGAGTCGCCACCAATTGTAGTCGAATACCGTGCTGATCCAGAAATATGATAGGATGCTGAGCGCCAGCCCACCACTGTACCAATAGATATCTTTTCCAGACGGATGACCACCCCGGAGATACAGATGGTTATAGCACAGCAATAGAAACAAAGGCCCGACAAACAATATGTTATTGATGCGGATCCAAATTGACAGACAAAAACAGAGTGTCGCGCCAGCAGCCCAGTGCCTTGCTAGCAGGCACCAAAGTCCAGCGATCAACGCCAACGCGGAAAAACTGTCAGGCACCGAGCCCTGACTTAGATCGAACATGCGAGCAGCCAAGGAAAACAGGATAACCGTCAGAGCTGCTTGCATGGGGCCGGTTAGCTGCCGCAGCCATAGGAAGAGGATCACACAGATCAGCAAACTCGAGACCAGCGAGAGCCAGATTATGCCGTCAACCGGATTCGCCCCAGCCGCCGCGAGCGCTCGCAAGGCCAGTACATATAGCGGTTTGATTTCATACATGCTAAGCTGTTCGGCAAAATTTTCCGGGTTCGCATGCATCGCAGCCGGATACTTGCCGCTGATCAGTGAGTTGAACTGCGCCACATCGAGCGACTGCTTTAGCAAGTCGTATGTTGCCGTGTGAATCGCTGCGGAGTCGTCGGAATCGGGGGTGAAAGTTGTTGCCACATAGGGAATCACGTCCCAGATGTACATGGGCTTGGTCAGGGAAAACCAGGACAGCACGAACAGATGCAACACGAGCAGCGTGATTGCCGCCAGCGAACTGATTGCGTTCCACTGGCGATATCTGGAGATGCACATATCAAGGACCATTTAGGGTTGCCATAGGATGAACGGAACCATAGCACAACCGACCAGCAGGCCGTTCCTGCTCGGGCTGTTCTTCATCACTGGCGCGACCTTGCTGCTGGAAGTGCTGAACACCCGGCTGCTGTCGGTGGTGACCTGGTATCACCTTTCGTTTTTCGCGGTGTCGATGGCGATGTTCGGCATGGCTGCCGGGGCGCTTTGGGTCTATCTGCGTCCGCAGCGGTTTTCCGCAGGCAATGCGCTCAAAAACCTGTTCCGCTACTCGATCGCTTTCGCCGCCTCGACCGTGCTCTGCCACCTTGCAGTCATCTATACGCCCCTCGACATCCGCGGCGGCTGGGATCTGGCCGCCGTTCTGCGCATGGCGCTGATTACCGTCGCGGTGGCGATCCCGTTCTTTTGCAGCGGCGTCGTGGTCACCATCGCCCTGACCCAGGTGCAAGGCAATAGTGGCCTGATCTATGCGGTCGATCTGGTCGGCGCGGCGATCGGCAGCGTGCTTTGCCTGTTGCTGCTCGACGCGCTCGACATTACCAGCGCGACCTTCGTCGCCGCAGCGATCGCCTTGCTTGGCGTCGCGCTGTTCCAGATTGCGCGGGGCGGCTCGCGCCCATTGCTGTGGATGCTCGCGAGCACGGCGCTCATTGCCGGCGCCATCGTCAACCACGCCAATCCTCAGGGTTTTCGCGTGTTCTACCCCAAGGGCAACGAGATTCCCTTCGGCGGCGCGGCTCTGGAGTACTGGACCATTCATGGCCAAGTGCTGGTGTCTGGAGTGATAGAAGATGGCCCTTTCTATTGGGGAGCTGGCGAAGGAGCTAAGGACATCGAGGGGATGCGCGCCCAGGCGATCATCATTGATGGCGAGGCAGGCACCGTGCTCACCGAATGGGATGGCGACACCGGCAATCTCGACTGGCCGCGCTTCGACGTGACCGCCTTGCCCTACCACCTGCGCCCCGGCGGCAGCGCCGCCGTCATCGGCGTTGGCGGCGGGCGCGACATTCTCACCGCGCTTTGGGCGGGAAGCTCGCGGATCACCGGGATCGAGATCAATGACGCGATATTGCGCGTGCTCGAGCAGGATCGCCGCGAATTTGCGCGTCTCTCCGGGCAGGACAACGTCACTTTCGTCCACGACGAGGCGCGCTCGTACCTGACCCGGATCGAAGAGCGGTTCGACGTGATCCAGATGTCCCTGATCGATACCTGGGCGGCGACGGGCGCCGGCGCCTTCACGCTTTCGGAAAACGGCCTGTACACCGTGGAAGGCTGGCAGGTCTTTCTCGAGCGCCTCGCGCCGAACGGGCTGTTCAGCGTATCGAGGTGGCATTCTCCCCAAGCGCTTTCGGAAACCAACCGGCTGCTATCGCTGGCGAGCATGTCGCTGCTGCGCTACGGTGCGACGAATCCCGCCGAACACATGGCCTTGCTGTCACGCCATTCGCCACCGGCGACCGATGCGGTTGCGACCTTGATCGTCTCGCCGCAGCGGCTGCGCTCTGCCGATATCGACATGATCGAGCGGGTCGCCGCAGAGTACCAGTTCACGATCCTGCATTCGCCCCGGCAGCTTTCGCCCGAGCCGCTGATCCGCGAGCTGCTCGCGAGCACCGGCGAGCAGCAGCTTCTGGCAGCTTCCCGCCACGACTCCCTCGACTTCACTCCGCCGACCGACAGCCGGCCGTACTTTTTCAATATCCTCAAGCCCGGTGCGCTGTTCAGCGGAGCAGAGGAGCTCGATGATCTCGGCATCGTCGCGGCGGGCAATCTGCTCGCGACGTATACCTTGATGCTGCTCTGCGGGCTGGCGCTTGCCGGAGTGCTGCTGGTGATCGTCGCTCCGCTGCTCATCGCCGGCAAGCCCGATGTGCCGAATCGCGTCTTTGCCTGCGGGCTTGCGTATTTCGCTTGCATCGGCACTGGCTTCATGATGGTGCAGATTCCGCTCATGCAGCGTTTTTCAGTGTATCTCGGGCACCCGGTCTATGCCGTGGCGGTATTGCTGTTCTCGATGATCCTCGCCGCTGGCGCCGGCAGCTACTGGTCGGATCGCATCGAAACCGGCCGCAAGTCGCGGTGGACCTGGGGAGTCCCCGCGACCATCGTCGCCTTGCTCGCCTGCATTTATGCGGTTTCGGGGCCATTGATCGAAACGACGATCTCCCAGGGCCTGCTCGTGCGCTGCCTGGTCGTGATCGGCCTCGTTGGCGTCGCTGCGGTTCCCATGGGGATGTGCTTCCCCCTCGGCCTGCGGCTGTTCCGCGAGCATTCCGGCCGATGCCTGCCATGGATGTGGGGAATCAACGGCGCGACCGGGGTGCTCGCGAGCGTCTCAGCCGTCGCCATATCGATGTGGAGCAGCATCAACACGAGCCTGCTCGTGGCGATCACCTGCTACGCCCTGCTGGCAATCCCCGCGCGCATCTTGCAAGTGCGTGGATCGCATGAACCATGACGGCCGTGCCTTCAGGAACTCGTCGATCAGCCTTGCCAACGCTGCTCCTGCTCGCGCTGATTGGCATTGCAATCACATGCTACGGCCTGATCCAATCTCCCATCTCGATTGACGGCGGTCATCCCTACGATGCAGCGAGCTACCACGCGATGGCCGAGCAGGTTGCCGCAGGCGAGCCGATATCGGCAGTGCCACCGTTCACTTGGCGAATTGCCCTGCCATTTCTCGCAGGATCGCTGTTCCCCGACGATCTCGATCGAGGATTCAAGCTGCTCAACCTGCTCTTCGCCACTGCCACGCTTGCAGTTCTTTATCTCTACCTCCGCAGCTTTCGCCTTGGCGTCAATACCTCGCTGCTACTCGTGCTGCTTTTCGTCTGTGCACCACAGTCGCCGTTCCGTTTCACGCATTACGTTGTCTCGTATGCCGACCCTCCCGCGCTATTCTTCATCGTCACCCTGCTCTGGCTGACGCAATCGGTGCAGCGGCTCGACTTGCTTCGGGCGACGCTAATCACTGCATTCGCCGTCATCGGAGTGCTGTTCCGCGAAATAGCGCTTTGCGGCGTGCTCGTTTTCGTGTTCGGCCAGTGCTTGCGAGTCGGCAGGCGAGCGCCTTTTCTCCGCGTCACTTCGTGGCGCAAGGCAGGGCTTTGCCTAATGCCTCTGATTGCTGCCGCGATGACGCTGGTGATCGTGCATTCGCAGATCGAGACTTCGATCGATCACAGCTATGTTGCACAGATGCAAGGCGTCGCCGCAACGATGCTCGCGCAGCCCGACATCTTTGCACTGGCATGGATGCTTTCCTTCGGGGTGATCCCGCTGGTGCTGGCGCTCGGCGCGTTTCGGGGGCCGATACCCGCCTTTCTCGGCAACAATCCGCCGGTCGCGGCATTTCTTTTCGGCTGCACATTGCTCGCCTTGTTCGCGGGTTTTCACACCGGTCGCATCGTGTTCTGGTCGTTCCCGGCCATTTTGCTGCTTTTCGGGGTGTTTCTCGAGCAGCACAAGATCAGCAACGCGCCCCTCCGCTGGAAGCTGGGGTTCTATCTTTCACTCGGCATTGCCCAGGCGCTGGCATGGCGCCTGTGGCTACCGATACCTGACACGTCCCATGCCGAATTGCTCGATACGGAAGCGCCACCGCTGCTGGCTCTTGCTGCCTACGGCGACGTCACGCTGGGTCACATGTACGCCTCGACGCTGCCGCGCGCTTCCCGGCTGGCATTGCTCGGCCAGTACATTGCCCTGGCTGCGTATCTTGGAATTGTGCTTTATCTTGCGAACAAGCGAGGCACCCGGTCGTGATTTCGGGCAAAGCCGAGCTTGTTCAGGCTCAATCCTCGAAGCTTTCGAGGGGTGGGCAGGCGCAGAACAGGTTGCGGTCGCCGTGGGCGTTGTCGACGCGATTGACGCAGGGCCAGAACTTGTCGGTCGTGCCCTGGCCACCTGGGAACGCTGCCTGGCGCTTGCCGTAGGAACGTTGCCAGCCTTCGTCGAGCAAGTCCTCGAGGGTGTGCGGAGCGTTTTTCAGCGGGTTGTCGTCGCGAGGCAATTCGCCGGCCTCGATGGCGGCGATTTCCTTGCGAATCTCGATCATCGCGTCGATGAAGCGATCGAGTTCGGCGCGCGACTCGCTTTCGGTCGGCTCGATCATCAAGGTTCCCGCGACCGGGAAGGACATCGTCGGAGCATGGAAGCCAAAATCCATCAGGCGCTTGGCGATGTCCTCGTCGGTCACTCCAGTCGACTGCTTCAGCGGTCGCAGGTCGATGATGCATTCGTGGGCAACCATGCCGTTCTGCCCGGTGTACAGCACCGGGAAATGGCCGCCGAGCCGGTGCGCCATGTAGTTGGCGTTGAGAATCGCGACTTCGGTGGCCTTGCGCAGGCCCGCAGCTCCCATCATGGTGATGTACATCCAGGTGATCGGCAGGATCCCGGCGCTGCCCCACGGCGCTGCCGCCACAGCAGCATTGCGCGGATCCGGGCCGTCGAGGGGGACAACAGCGTGATTCGCAAGATGCGGCGCGAGATGCGCCTTGACGCCGATCGGACCCATTCCGGGGCCGCCGCCACCGTGAGGAATGCAAAACGTCTTGTGCAAGTTGACGTGGGCAACGTCGGCGCCAACCAGCGCCGGACTCGTCAGCCCGACCTGGGCATTGAGGTTGGCGCCGTCCATGTATACCTGGCCACCGGCTTCGTGAACGATCTGGCAGATTTCCTTCACGGCGTGCTCGTACACGCCATGGGTTGAAGGGTAGGTAATCATCAGCGCGGCGATCTGCCCGGCATGGCTTTCGACCTTGGCGCACAGGTCGTGTACGTCGATGTTGCCCGACTCGTCGCAACGCACGAGCACGACCTTCATGCCGATCATGTTGGCGCTGGCAGGGTTGGTGCCATGGGCCGAGGTCGGAATCAGGCAGACGTCGCGATGCCCTTCGCCCTTGGCTGCGAGGTACTTGCGAATCGCGAGCAAGCCGGCGTACTCGCCCTGGGCGCCCGAATTCGGCTGCAGGCTGACCGCGTCGAAGCCGGTGATTTCCGCGAGCATCATCTCGAGCTCGCCGATCATCCGCAGGTAGCCCTGCACCTGCTGGCGCGGCGCGAACGGGTGCGGCGCGGCGAATTCGGGCCAGGAAACCGGCATCAATTCGGCTGCCGCGTTCAGTTTCATCGTACACGAGCCGAGCGGAATCATCGCATGGGTGAGCGAGATGTCGCGATTCTCGAGCCGCTTCAGATATCGCATCAGCTCGGTTTCGGAGTGGTAGCGATTGAAATTCGGGTGGCGAAGGAATTCCGACTCGCGGCGCAGGCTCGCCGGAATCGGACCCGGCGCAGCGGCGATTTCGGCGTCGATCTGAGCGATCGACAGGGAGGCCGCCGCCTCGCCGAGGAAGACCCGCCACAGCAGCTCGACCTCGGCTGGCGTCGTGCATTCGTCGAGGCTGACTCCCGCCAGCAGCTTCGTTTCGTCAAGGCGCAGATTGACGCGATGCTGTGCCGATCGATCCGCAACGGCGGCAAACTGCTCGCGGTTCAGCGGCACACCCAGGGTATCGAAGAATCCGCTCGTTGGCGTGGCGAGCCCGGCGCGACCGAGGCCTGCCGCCAGAATCGCGGTCAGGCGGTTGACGCGGCTGGCGATTCGCGTCAGGCCCCGGGGTCCGTGGTACATGGCGTACAGCGCGGCGATGTTGGCGAGCAGCACCTGGGCGGTGCAGATATTGCTGTTGGCCTTCTCCCGGCGAATGTGCTGCTCCCGGGTCTGCAAGGCCATGCGCAGGGCCGGGCGGCCGCGGGAATCTTTCGAAACGCCGATGAGGCGGCCAGGAACGGCGCGCTTGAATTCTTCGCGGGTCGCGAAATATGCCGCATGGGGGCCGCCATAGCCCATGGGAACGCCGAAACGCTGACTCGTTCCGGTGACGATGTCGGCGCCCATCTCTCCCGGCGGCTTGAGCAGCACGAGGGCGAGCAGATCTGCGGCGACCACCGCGATGGCACCCTGTTCGCGCAACTCGCTGATCGTCCCGCCCAGGTCGCGAACAGCGCCGGAAAGGCCGGGATATTGCAGCACCGCGCCGAACAGGCCGCTGGGCGGCAAGTCTTGCTGCGGGTCGCCAATGACGAGCTCGAAGCCAAAACATTCGGCGCGGGTGCGCAGCACGTCGACGGTCTGGGGGAAGCAGTCCTGATCGACGAAGAAAGCGCTTGCGGCGCGGTTGCGGCAGACGCGCTTCGCCATCGCCATCGCCTCGGCCACCGCAGTGGCTTCGTCGAGCAGGGAAGCGTTCGCCAGCGCCATTCCGGTCAGGTCCATCGCCATGTGCTGAAACGCGAGCAGGCATTCGAGCCTTCCCTGGGAGATCTCCGGCTGATACGGAGTGTAGGCGGTATACCATCCGGGGTTTTCGAGCACGTTGCGCTGGATGACCGCAGGCAGGCGAGTATCGTAATAGCCCATGCCGATGAACGAGCGGGCCGGCAGGTT
>RKSA01000068.1 GCA_007571115.1 Gammaproteobacteria bacterium | reverse complement strand
GATGGGCGGGCTGCGTTCGAGCATGGGCTATACCGGCTGCGAGAACATCGAGCAGTTGCGAACCCGGCCGCGTTTCGTCAAGATCACCGCAGCGGGGATTTCCGAATCCCATGTCCACGATGTCAGCGTTACCAAGGAAGCTCCCAATTACCAGGTCTATTGAGTCTTCGGGCGATGCCGCCATGGCCGACATTCACGCCAGCAAGATCCTGGTGCTCGATTTCGGTTCCCAGTACACGCAACTCATCGCGCGCCGCGTGCGCGAAGTCGGCGTGTACTGCGAGATTCACGATCACGACATCGAGCTTGCCGAGGTCCGCAAGCTCGCTCCCCGGGGAATCATTTTCTCGGGAGGGCCCGAATCCGCCCACGCCGAGGCTGCACCACAGCCAGCGGCGCAGCTCTTCGAGCTTGGCATCCCGATTCTCGGAATCTGCTACGGCCTGCAAGCGATGGCCGAGCATTTCGGCGGCAAGGTCGAGGCTTCGGCTCGGTCGGAATTCGGTTTCGCCCAGGTCGTCGTCGAGACGCCATGCCAGCTTTTGCAAGGGATCAACGACCGCATCGACGCCGATGGCAAGGCCCGGCTCGACGTCTGGATGAGCCATGGCGACAAGGTCGCCAAGGCGCCGCCGGGCTTCGTCGTCGCTGCAGCGACTTCGAGCGCTCCGGTGGCGGCCCTGGCCAATGACGAAGCACGGCTGTACGGCCTGCAATTCCACCCGGAAGTCACTCATACCGCCCAGGGGAAACGAATCATCGAGCGCTTCGTTGTCGAGATCTGCGCCTGCGAGGCAATCTGGACGCCGGCCAACATCATCGAGGACGCGATCGCCAGCATTCGCGCCAAGGTCGGATCGGACCAGGTATTGCTCGGACTTTCCGGAGGTGTCGATTCGGCCGTGGTCGCGGCCCTGCTGCACCGGGCGATCGGCGAGCAGCTCTGGTGCGTATTCGTCGACAACGGCCTGTTGCGACGCAACGAAGGCGACCAGGTCATGGCGACCTTCGCCGCCAACATGGGAATCCAGGTGATCCGCGCCGATGCCGGCGACGAGTTCCTGGGGCGACTGCGCGGCGTGACCGAACCCGAGGCGAAGCGTCGCATCATCGGCAAGGCATTCGTCGAGGTGTTCGAGCGGCACGCCTCGCGCCTGCCCGAGGTGCGTTGGCTTGCCCAGGGAACGATCTATCCCGATGTCATCGAATCGGCGGGCACCCACACTGGCAAGGCGCGGGTGATCAAGTCGCACCACAACGTCGGTGGACTTCCCGAGATGATGAGACTGCAACTGCTCGAACCATTGCGCGAACTGTTCAAGGATGAAGTTCGCAAACTGGGCCTGGAGCTGGGCCTGCCCCACGACATGGTCCATCGTCACCCATTCCCGGGGCCCGGCCTTGGCGTTCGGGTAATCGGAGAGGTACGCGAGCAGTATTGCGAAATCTTGCGCTGCGCCGACGCGATTTTCATCGAGGAACTGCGGCGCTCTGGCATGTACCACAAGGTCAGCCAGGCTTTCGCGGTGTTTTTGCCGGTCAAGTCGGTGGGAGTGACGGGAGATGCGCGCCGCTACTCCTGGGTCATTGCTTTGCGAGCCGTCGAAACCGTCGATTTCATGACGGCGCGTTGGGCACGACTTGACGTCGAACTGCTCGAGGCAGTTTCGAATCGAATCATGAATGAAATTCCCGAAGTGTCACGGGTGACTTACGACATATCGAGCAAGCCACCCGCGACGATCGAATGGGAATAGCCTCGCTGAACGAGCCAGGCCCGCAGCGATAACCTGTCGTCGATTACTGTCTCGGCTTCTCGTTTCTGCTGGCAACAAAACCCGTCTGGCCTTTGCCTCTGGCGCGGCGCACGGTGTAGCCATACAGGCCCAGATTCAGCTTGCCGTCTCCAACAAGATTTGACAGTGCCTCGACAATTCGTTGCGCTACCGGATCCGTCTGAGGCTTGTCGTCGGACTGTCTTGCCAGCCACTTGCTGAAGGCCTCGTCGGCAATATCGTCACCGATGGACTTGCGCAAGGCGGTCAATTTCCGTATCTGGCCCTTGGTCAAACTGCTTTCGTCTATAGCCATCTTCATTACCTTTCAATTCGCCATGTTTTGGCATTGGTGGAGTTTGGGAGCGCAAGTCTTCGCTTTGCTCCCCGAACGAAACGCGATGGTACTTCAGTTTCGCAAGTGCATCAAGCGTGAAATTCATCATTTGGCGTCATGGGTTCTCCATGCCGGTTGAGCCGAAGGCTGGTCAAGCGGCGCTGTTTTGACTATATTGCGAGCCATGGGGCGCAGGAAGCCGATCCGGGGCGATTCCAGTTTGCCCAGCAATCTTGCTCAACAGCGCCCGCCCGGGAGGAAGTCTTGGATGTTGCATCATGCAATCAGGCTAGTCATGACGGCGATGTTTGCATTGCCAGTGGCGGTTTTCGCAGCCGATGAACATGCGAACATCGACGATCCCGAGCTGACCGTCTTCGACAATGCGGAAATCACTCCTGGCGGTGCAATGACGCTCGTTTGGAGCGACGAGTTCGATGGTGCCGCGCTCGATCCGCAGACGTGGTTTCTCGAATCTGGCGATGGTAGCGAGTATTCGATTCCCGGCTGGGGCAATGACGAATTGCAATGGTACCTGCCAGACAACGCGAAAATTGAAAACGGCAAGCTCGTCATTACCGCGCGGCGGGAACAGCAGGGAAGCTTTCAGTACACCTCGGCGCGAATCAACACCCGCGACCGTTTTGCCTTTCGCTATGGCCGCATCGAGGCGCGAATCAGGCTGCCAGGGGGGCAGGGACTCTGGCCGGCGTTCTGGATGCTGCCCCAGGACAATGCTTATGGCGGCTGGGCCGCTTCCGGAGAGATCGACATCATCGAAGCCGTCAATCTCGACGCCAGCGGCAGCAATGTCATCGCCGGCTCGCTGCATTTTGGCGGCGTCTCGCCGAACAACCGCTTCGTCAGCCACGAGCATGTTGCCCCGGGCAGCTTGACCGACGAGTTTCACGACTACGCCATCGAATGGGATTCGCGACAGATTCGCTGGTATTTCGACGGTGTGCAGTATGCGGTCGCAGACAACTGGTTCAGCAGCGCCGCCGCTTTCCCGGCGCCGTTTGACCGGCCTTTCTACGTTCTTTTCAATGTCGCCGTCGGCGGACGCTTCCCCGGCCCGCCGGGCCCCACCACGAAATTCCCGGTATCGATGGAAGTCGACTACGTGCGGGTCTATCAGAAAGAAGAGCGCCCTTGAGTAAAGTGCCGGCGCGACAAGATGCCCGGTGCATGGCGCTGGCGCTGGCGCTTGCCCGGCAGGCGGGGGAGCTTGGCGAGGTTCCGGTGGGGGCGGTGCTGCTGCGCGATGGCACCGTGCTTGGGCGCGGGCGCAATGCTCCGGTTGCGAGCAATGATCCGACGGCCCACGCCGAAATAGTCGCCTTGCGCGAAGCTGCGGCCCAGGTTGGCAACTACCGGCTGCCAGGGGCGACGCTGTACGTGACCATCGAACCCTGCGCGATGTGCGTCGGCGCGATGGTCCATGCGCGAATCGCCAGGCTCGTGTTCGGCGCCCGGGAACCCCGGGCCGGCGCTGTCGCGAGCCGCGAGTCGCTTGCCGCCAAGAGTTGGCTCAACCACCGCATCGAGGTGACCGAGGGCATCCTCGCCGAGGCGTTTGCCGGCCTGGATTCGGACACGTTCGCGATCGCCTACAAGGTGGAGGACACCGACGACGTGTTCGTCATGACGAGCGAGACGCGGGACGCGCTGGATCGGGCGGACGTGCCGTACAACGTGCTGGCGGAAGAGGACGGTACGAAGGTCGCCCTCTACCACACGC
>RKSA01000241.1 GCA_007571115.1 Gammaproteobacteria bacterium | reverse complement strand
ACCAAGCCCTTGGGATCGAGGAAGACAACGTGTTGAACCGCATCATCGGTCAGCCAGACGATGAAGTCCGGGTAGTAGGCATGATCGTCGAAGAACGATACGCCGCGACCCCTGCTCAAATTGCGGATCAGCAGCAGCTCGTGGTCCCCCAGGCACGAAGGACGGTCCCTTGCCAGCCGGGCAAGCTGCTCGGCCACCTTGCCTTCATCCCCGTTCATTGGCGCAGGCTGCACAGCGATTCCGCCTTTGCCGGTTTCGTGCAGCAAGGGCTTGTAGGCATGAGCGTCCGACATGACGATGCCCAGCCACGGACTGGGATATGGGCCTCTCCAGTCGTCTCTCTGAAGCAGGCGTTCGATCGCCCGTATCGACTCGATCAGTCTCTTGTTGGCCGCATCCGCCGACAAGCGGTACTCGGTGACGTTGTTCGGATCTGACTCGTCCAGAGTCCGGACTTCCATGTTTGCCGCTTCCCAGCGGTCGCGATGGCTGCGCCATTGCCGGTTGGCGAGCTCGGCGATCAGTTCGACCATGAGTTCCTCGAGCTCGCGAATTTCGGCAAAGCTCGATGCCATCAAGCGCTCGGGGGGAGCAAGAAGCTGATACCAGCCGTCGTGCTCCAACAATGCATCGACAGCCTGCCGATCAATGGCCAGATTGTGCCAGCCCATGCGCTGCTTGCGCGAAAGCAGCCGGGCGTATATCCGCTCCCGGTCAAACAAGGCGATGTGATGCGTTTGCAGCTTGACCGGCCCGGTTTGCCGATCCGCATCCTGCTCGGCGCCATTCGACCGAACCGCCTGCAACTGGGAGCGCAGATCCATTTCCACCGGCGGCGAAGCCCCGCCAGCTTCCGCCAGTGCAGACAGCGATACCCGGTCTTCGCAATGCTGGTAGCTGCCATTTTGCCGCAACCGCAGGATTTTCAGCTCTTTCCTGGCGAAATTCCATACCGTGGGGAAGCGAATCGTCTCGTGTTCCGCGCTGATCCCTTCGGCTTGCAGAACATCCTTGAAGATCTGCATGTAGTTGGCGCGCAAGCCGAAAATGCGCAAGGTCTCGAGCTCGGCGAGCCTGCCGCTGTCAGGCGGAGCTTCGGCGCCGCTTTCCTGGTGGCGTTTCAGGCTGGTCTGCCAGCCCTTTAGCCGCACGCCGCGACCGAACATCTGGATGATTTCGGGGCCTTCGCCAACGCCGACATGCATCAGGCCCATGGTGCTGACTCGCCAGGAATTCCAGCCAGCGATGAAGCGCCGCGCTCCGATCACGACATTGACGGGCGAATCCGGGCGGTCGACATCGGCAAACAAGCGCCGGGCGAAGCCCGTGTCGCGCTCAATGGCGAGATCCGGTTGCTCCGTCTCGGCCAAAAGCTTGTGCAATGCGGCCGAATCGCCAATATTCACGATGCCGAAGGGCCGGTTGTCGGCAGTGCGCAAATGCAGCTCGCCCTCTCCCTGGGTGAGATACACGACGTGCAACTGACCTGGGCCGTGGAACACGGTCTGGCATATGTCATCGTACATCACTGCAGCATCTTTTTGCGCGTTCGCGTTTTTGCGCGTTTGCGCGAGATGGGGGAAACGCCCGGCAAAGAAATCATTGCCCGATGGGTCAACAAGCCCCGATTTGCCGGCCAGCAAGCGTTCGAGCATCGGGCGGACCTGCCTCCCTCTGGCGAGAAACCAGCCGAGAAATTCCAGGATTCGCGCGACATCAGACCGGGTTTCGCGATTTGCCCGGGAACTGCCGCCGGTGACGGTCTTGCCAAGGAACACCCACAGCGGCGCCGTGACGTTGAACTCGCGCCAGGCGGCACGACCGTCGCGCCAAATCCGGATTTGCTGATAGAAAGTCAGCAGGCAGCCGAGCAGGTACATGTCGCTATTGTCGTCTTCCGCTCCCTTGGGCAAGTTGGAAATCGCGTAGTTCTTGCCATAGCCATCTCCATGAAAGCGCGCATAGGAATAGTCGAAAAGCAGGCTCTTGGCGTACGCGTTGCGCAGTTCCCGATCCTTGCTGACGATCTGGTTGAATGTTGCGGAATACTCGAACGTGAAGCCGCCACGAGCGAGCTCGGCGCGCCGCTCGCGCCAGACCTTGCCGGATGCCCCGAGGTGCCCCTCATCAACGAGCACAAGATTGTTCTCGCCGAAGTCGCTCACGGCGACCCGTTTCACGCCCTTCCTGTCCGCCAGCTTGTTCAGGTCGATGATCTCGACCGGAGCGAGCAGATCGGCGCCCGCCTCGCTGGAAAACAGCCGCGCGGGGATGCCGCTTGCGCGCAACTCGCGTTCGTGCTGCACCGAGAGTTGCTCGTTCGGCGTTACCAGAATCACGTTGTTGGGAGGGTTTCCGGCGGCCCGCGCCAAGCGCCGGTATTGCAGGATGTGCGCGTGCATGATGAGCGTCTTGCCCGAGCCCGTGGCGCTTTGGATGGCGACGGTTCGCAAATCCTCGAGGCTGTAATCGAGCTCTTGGGAGAAACCGGTCGTCTCGTTAAGCGCGGCGCGCAATTGCTCCGGGCTTGCGAAATACAGGCGCAGGTAGTGCTCCGTCAGGAGCAGGGCGAGATATTGGTGGGGTTTCCAGCCCTTGCCCTGTTCGCCAGTCATGCCAAGATCGCGGCTCAATGCGCCGATTTCCGCGTCGTACTCGCGCAATCGTTGCGAGTTGATGCGGGTTTCGGGTGTCCAGCCAAGCATGGCGAGATACGCGCTTTCACCGTTGCAGGGCAGAGCGGCAGTTCCATCGGCAGGCCGAATCCGCTCGAGCATCACGGCGAGATCCCGGTGGCCGAACTCACTGCATAAGTATTGATGCAGGACGAGCCTGTCGAGTTTGTATCGGGTCGATTTCTTCACTTGCCGGTCTCGAACATCAATTGCCGAAAGCGCGGCTCGATGGTTTCGGCGATCCAGTTTTCTTCGGGGCGACGAATCGCGTTCAGGGTGTGGTCACCGTTGACATGGATGAGCCCCAGCGATGCGGAGAACTCCTTGCGCTGGCTGGCGAACCAGTTTTCGAGCGCGGCGTTGTCGGTGACTTCGAGATTGCGCCAGAGAATCAGGCAATGCCGGCCACTCGGATCGATTCCCTCGATGGCGAGCACTTCGCCGAGACGCTTGCGCGAGCGGACCTGCAGGCCGAGCAGATAGTTGAAGGTCTCGGGCAAGTCCGCAGGAATTTCGCGTCGGTAGCCGTCTCGCACTACCGACAGGCGATACGCAAAAGGGTCGGCGAATTGCTTGCCCAGCAAGCAGGGGCTTGCCCTCGTTTCGGCATCGAGAGCGTAGCGCAGGCGATAGTCTTCGGCGAGTTTCGGGCCACTGCGAGCGAGCAGGCCCTGATCTGGCACATCGAGCTCCAGCCCGTCGAGCGTGTCTTCGTAGGATTCAAGGCGCAGGCACTTGATGAGCTGGGAGGCGCCCTTGCCCCGCGAGACCGGCTTGCCATCCTTCCAGTCCGGCGAATAGACGACCTTCTTCAGGCGCGGCAGCAACACGGTATCGAAATGATCGCCCATTTCCACCAGGATGTACTTGCGCTCGCCGCCGTCTGCACGGTTCAGGTTGATGACCGCGTGGCCGGTCGTGCCCGAACCGGCGAAGTAGTCCAGGGCGATCGCTGCGCGATCTGGCAATGCCGCGCCGCAAATGTCTTCATACAGAGAGACGGGGTGGCAATAGGGGAATTCCAGCCCCAGCCTGTCCACGTCCCCCTTGCCCCGGGCCGCATTGGAGATGACGGATGGCATTTGCCTCCCTTTGCCTACACGAAGAAAAACCTTCCTCCTTGGCTGGACAGTCTCATCTTTTCCGAAGATGACTTCCCCGTCCTCTGCCATTTTCTGCAACGTGTCCGGTGATCTCGACCAGCCATTCGGCGGTACTGGGCAAGACTTTCCCGTGTCTGGATGATCGAGCGGGATATGGAATTTCCTGTCGATGCGATACTCGGGCGCTCCCATTCCCACACTCTGATAAACTCGGCCTTCCTTGTCGAGATGCCTATAGGCCGTTTCACCACCGGAAAAAGTCTCTTGGTTCGTCACCCACTTGTGAAATTCCTGTTTTGCGTCATCGCTGACCCTTCCGTGTTTTTCGATGATCTCTCTGGCTTTTTGCAGAATCATTCCCGCATTGTTGCAGCGCATGAAGATCGGAAATTCCTCCCGTGTTCTCCACAAGATATATTCGTGTTGCGTGGCGATCCCTTTCGCTCCCAGCATGGGATTCTTCTTGTCCCAGATCACGGTCCCGCCGCTTGCGATCGGTGTCGAGGAAAACAGCAGCTCGAGATTCTCGTGCTCGTTCTCGTCGATGTGGCATAGCACGGAACCAGTTTCCTGCAATAGCGGAATGGTTGCGAGAATGCGATCATTCATCATGGCCATCCAGCTTGAATGCCGATAGCCATTCTTGTACAGGAACCCGCTTGTCTGGGTGTTGTATGGTGGATCGATATGGGCACATTGAACCTGCCCGAGATAGCGAGCCTCGATCAGGGACAGCGCCTGGAAATTCTCGCCATGGACCAGCAGGCCGCCGGTTTGTTCGTCCAAGGGCCCCGCCTCTGCAAGGGCGGCGAGCAGCCGATCCTTGAACTGCGCGTCGAAATGGCGCGTATCAAGCACCAAATGGGGGTTGGTTTGCAGAAACGCAACGCTGAGCGGCTTGCTGTATCCTCCGCCACCGTTACCTAGATCGCTCTTGATTTCATCGATGGCGAACAGCCTGACCCACTCCTCGCGCTGTGCGTCGTTGGCGGCGACCTCGGGGTACAAGTCCTCCGGCAGCCGGTCCAGTGTCACGCACCATTGCGTCTCGAGCACGAATTTCTTTTTCAGCCAGAGGCGTTTTTGGAAATTCTCGATCTGTGCGAGAAAGTCGATGACTTTCCCACCGACATGGAGCACGGCTTTCATCCGCGCCGAGGCGCGATTCAGCCGCTCACCATCGCCCAGTTTCAGGTCATCGAGATTCAGGACGTCGGTCTTGGTGAACAGATCGAGCTCCCAGCGCAAAAAGCCGCCGAGATCCTTGTGAATGAAATAGTCGAAACTGTTTTTCGCCGTGTAACGATCGATGTTCTTGCCGAGCAAGTTGCGCTCGGGGTCGGCATCGGTAGGATCGGGCGTCGCGAGGGCCTGGCGCCATTCCGGCGCCAGCGCCTCGAAAACCGTCGCGACCGTTGCCCGGTTGATGCGATCCTGCTGCCGCGAGCCATTGCCTGGCCAGCGCTGCTGTTCGGCCTCGGTCAATGGCCGATGCTCGAACGAGACCGCAAGTTCGGCGCCTCTTTCCTGAATCGCGCGGCTAGCAGGCCGCATCAGCACGAAACGGCGCTGCCTGCCGTTTGCCTCCTTGATGTTGTCTTTCTCGTTGTCGGCAGCCGCGATCTCGAAACGGACCCGGCGCGCATCGTCGCCATTGCCGATGACAAACGCGTAGGCGGCGTAGTTTTCGGTGGTCTTCACGTAGTACTGGTCGGCATTGGCCCAATGCAGCTTCACCTCTTCGCCGTCGTAGGGAAGCAGATAGGTCGGACGACCACCGCTGCCGTAACGCCGCAACGACAGGAAATCGCCCTCGCGGTAGTAGCGGGCAAAGAAATTGGCGAGCTGGCGGCAGACGTCGGCTTCGTCCTGAAAGTGGACTTCGACTCCCGCCAGCCTGGCTTCGAGCTCCTGGATTTTCGGCGCTGCACTGGGATCGACCCCCAGGTCATGAGCCGCCTTTCGGGCTTTCTCGATCTGTTCTTCCCGAATGGCGATTTCCTCTTCGGAAAGCCCTGCCAGCACCTGTTTCACTTGCGGCAGCAAGTCCCGGTCGAGAAACTGCCCGACCTCGGCGGCTTTCATGTTCATGATTCGGTAGAGCCCGAAATCGAGGTCGCCGCGATCAAGCTGGAACATCTCCCGCAGCAGCTCCTTGAGCCGTTCGTATGGCTCGGCGATCTCTTCCCGCATCGAACTCGTCATCCGCAAACCTCCGCTACCGGGCCTGGCATGACACCCTGATTGAGGCGCCAAGCATCCGTCGAACAGTATGCTAGCCCATCCATCACGGACTTGCCGCATTTTGCGCGAAATTCGTCTTGCAGGGGCTGTCTGCCGGTGCCGCGACCGGTGCAGGAGCTCGATCTGCGCCTCGTGCCGCCGCGTTGAGCCGACACTGCACCAGCGGCTGGCTTGAGGCCGTGATGCCGGCTAGCCGCTGGGGATCACTCGGGCATGCGCGCGGCGCGGATCTCGATTTCGACGAGCCAGCCCGGAACGACCAGGTCGGCGACCTGGAGGAACGAGCGCACGGGCTTGTTGGGGTTTTCCTCGGTGCCGAAGAATTCCGAGTAGCCGGCATTGAAGCCGGCGAAATCAAGATTGCCTTCGTCGTCGGCGAGGGCGAAAACGCGCACTTGCACGACATCGCTCATTGACCAGCCGAGCTCTTCGAGGGTTTCCTGGAAGCGGCTGAAGGTGTCGACGGCCTGCTGGCGCATGTCGCCCCAGGTGCCATCCTCCATGGGCCGCGCCCCGGCACCGCTCAGATAGAGCGTTTCGGCGCCGGGGGGGATCGAAATCGCGGTATAGAACAGGCGGCCTTCGTCATGGCGGGTGATTTCCTGGGCGCTGGCCAGCGGCGCAAGGGTCAGGGCGAGTATGGCAGAAAGCGTTTTCAGCAATTGCATGGTCAAGTCCTCAGTTGTTTGCGAGAGATTGCGGCGCCTCGCCGGCCTCGGCCCGTTGGCCGAGGAAGCGCGAGGTGATCATGCCGCTGGTGATCGCGCCGTTGACGTTCAGCGCAGTGCGCGCCATGTCGATCAGCGGTTCGATGGAAATCAGCAGGGCCGCGACGGTGACCGGAAAGCCCATGGCGGGCAGCACCACGAGCGCGGCATTGGTCGCGCCGCCGCCGACCCCGGCGATGCCGAACGAGCCGATGGCGACGATCACGACCAGGCTGACGATGAAGCCGAGGTCGATCTCGACTCCCATGGTCGGCGCCACCATCACCGCGAGCATCGCCGGGTAGATCCCCGCACAGCCGTTCTGGCCGATGGTGGCGCCGAAGGAGGCGGCGATGTTGGCGATCGGCGGCGGCACCCGCAATTCCTCGATCTGGGCGCGAATCGTCAAGGGAATCGTCGCTGCGGAGCTGCGCGTGACGAAGGCGAAAGTCAACACCGGCCAGACCTTGCGGAAATAGTCGCGAGAATTGGTGCCGGCGAGGGCGATTATCACGGCGTGGACGCCGAACATGAGCGCGATGGCAAGGTACGACGCGACGACGAAGGCGATCAGGGTGACGATGGCGGCGCCGTCGGAAGTGGCGACCACCCGGGTCATCAATGCCAGCACGCCATAGGGGGTCAGCGCCATGACGATATGCACGAGCTTCATGATGACTGCCTGGGCGGAATCGAGAAAGCCGCGGATGCGCGGCCCCTGCGCCTCGTCCTCCTCGCAGACGAGCAAGGCGGCGATGCCGAGCAGCAGGCCGAAAATTACCACGGCGATGATCGAGGTGTCCCGGGCGCCGGTCAGGTCGAGAAAGATGTTGCTCGAAACGAAGCTGACCAGCAATTGTGGAAAGCTCAGCTCGGCAACGCTGCCCTGGCGCGATTCGAGCACTTCTGCCCTCGCCATTTCCATCGGCCCCAAGGCAAGTTCGCCGGCATTGAGGCCGAACAGCGAAGCCATGGCGATGCCGATCAGCGCAGCGATCACCGTCGTGCCGATGAGCAGACCGACGATGGAACCGCCGATCTGGCCGAGCGAGCGGATTTCGCGCACTTTCAGCACTGCGGCGATCATCATCACGAGCACCAGCGGCATGATGATGAGGCGCAGCAGGTTGACATAGCCATTGGCCGCGGCATTGGTCCATTCGAGGGTTGCGTCGACGGCTTCGCTGCCCGCGCCAAAGGCGAGTTGCAGATAGCAGCCGTAGGCGATGCCGAGCAACAGCCCGGCGAGCACGCGGCGCGACAGGCTCATCCCCCGGCGGCGCAACTGGAACAGCAGGCCGAACAGGGCGACGAATGCGAGCAAATTGAAAATGGCTATCGGTGGCACGGAAAATCCTCCTCTTGGATGCGCCGGGACGGTCGCTACTCGACCATTCTGGCGGTCAGGCTGTTGATGTAGGCGACGACGTCGCGGATGTCCTGCTCCCCACCGAGGACCGCAGTCATGGTGCGCATCTGGGCGCCGCGGATGTCTTCGGGGTGCGCTCCCCGGGCTCCTGCCAGGAAGTTCTCGAGCTGGGTCACCATGTACCAGTCGTTCTGGCCGGCCAGCGCCGGAGCTCCCAGCGCCTCGCTGCCTTCGGCAGCAGCGCCGTGGCAGGTCGCGCAAGTGCGATACAGCGCTGCGCCTGCCGCCACATCGCCGCTGATCGTCGGCGTCGCGGGAATGACCTTCCAGCCGCCGATCCAGTCGAGAATATCCTCTATCGACTCGTCTGTCAGCCCGGCGGCCATGGGCTGCATTGCCAGGCCCTCGATGTCCCCAGGGTGGGCGCCGCGGATTCCGGCACGATAGTTCTCAAGCTGCAGGCGCAGATACCAGGACGCCATGCCGGCCAGCTTTGGCGCTTGCACGGCTTCATTTCCGCGCCCGTCGGCGCCGTGGCAGGTCGTGCAGTAGCGATCGTCGAGGCGCTCTCCTGGGGCAGCCATGGCCGAGCCCGCCAGGCTTGCCGCCGCAGCAAGCAGGCAGATGCGGAACAGGCGGCGAAACGGGCAAGTTATCGGCATTGCATTGTGCTCCTGGGCTCGCGCCTGCTCAGGCTGGCGAATTGCGCAGGCGCAAGTCGAGGTCGTTCAGCGCCCAATGCGCCGACAGCAAGGCGCTTTCCATCCATGCCGAATGCATGCTGATCTGGTCACCGATCATGTAATGACGACCATTCAGCGGCGCTTGCAGCAGGCGGTACCTGGCCTGTTCGGCCTGCGACCAGCCGCCGGAATCGCGAGGCCAGCGGGCGGAACAGCCGAGCATGTGGTTCATGCGATGCCAGGCGACGGTCACGGGCCGCTCGACGAGTTCGCGATAGCCCGGATGGACTTTCTCGCCATCGGCCAGATGCGCTTCGACTCGCTGCTGCTGGGTCATCGAGGTGTGATGCATGCCGTTGATGTAGTCGTAGGCGCCCAGGATCACCCCCTTGCGCTGGTGGATGCCAGCGATGGGATACCAGATCTGCCGGCTCGGATTGGTCATCCAGGTGATTCCGCCATAGATGTCCTGCTGTTCCCAGAACCGCTCCCGGGCCTGGAAGGCTGCCTTGTAGGCCGCGCCGCGCCGCACGTAGCCCAGGGCTTCGACGTAATCCGCGGGGAAGTTGTGATCGAGGCCTGTGACCAGATGCGTGGGAATGCAATTGAAGCAATAGTCGGCGCGGAACTGGCGGCGCGAGCCATCGTGATCGCAGGCGACTTCGACGCCATCGTCGCGCACATCGATCGAAGCGACCATGGCGCGGTATCGCACCCGGTCGCCAATCTGGCGCAGGAATCCATCGACGATGCGGTCCATGCCTCCCCGGGCCTGCAACAGGATCGGCCCGGTCTCGCCCTCGCTGGCGCGCAGCAGGCCCATGCCGAGGCGCGTCTTGAGCAGGTCGCGCAGGGCGATGATGTCCTTCTGCACGCCATCGTCGAGATAGCCGCCGGAGGCATGGCCGGCCCTGAAACTGCCGCGATAGACATGCTCCTCGTCAAGGTTGCCGAAAGAGCGGATCATGCCGAGCAAGGTCTCGGCCTCGCTGTCGGTGAATGGCTCGTCCATGTCGGTTTCGGTCATGGCCTTGGCCATCAGCTCGGCGAGGAAGCCGCGCATGTGGGTCGTGTACTCGGCATTGCGCACCGGCCTGCCGCCGAGCATGGCGTCGTCCTGCACCCAGCAGCTCTTGTTTTCGTTGACGAAGATCTCGAGTTCGACTTCGAGCTCCTTGCAATAGTTGAGCAAGGTTCGGTGGGTGCTGGGGATGCGCGCTGCGCCGGCGTTGAAATACAGGTGCGGCGCGTCGTCGAAGTCGCAGACCTGACGATTGCCGAGCTCGTCGATCAGCGTGCCGTGGCGCACGGTGAAAATGCGCCCGCCGCAGCGCTGCGAGGCTTCGAGGATCGTGCAATCCCAGCCGGTCTTGGCGAGTTCGTGGGCGACCGTCAGCCCCGAAAGGCCGCCGCCGAGAATCAGCGCGCTGCGGCCATTGCCCGGCGCGAGTTGCAATGTCGAAGCCTCGGCGCTTGCCGGCAGCAATCCCAGCGCGGCGCTCGCCTTGACCACGGCGCCGGCGCCTCCGGTTGCGGCGAGCAGGTGGAGAAATTCGCGTCTGCTGACTGGTCTGGCTGGCTCGGCTTTCATGGGCTGCAAGTCGCAAAACGGATTGCGGATCAAGTCATGCGATAATCCGCCGCAAGCGCGTGATTCTAGCAGAGCATGGCGATGGCGAAAAACAGCGAATTCCCGGCGCCGATCGTTCGGTTGCCACCACTGGCAGGTCACGAAGGGGCCTGGAAACTCGATGCCGAAGGCTGCGAGGTCGTGTTTGCCACGTACCCAGCGGGAACGACACTGCCGCCCCACAGCCACGAAACCGACAATGTCGGCGTCGTCACCCGCGGCGCGATTCTGCTGACGGTTGACGGCAATACCGAACGCATCGGGCCGGGGGACTGGTATCATGTTCCCGCCGGAAAGGAACACGCGGCGGAATTTCCCGAGGACACCACCGAAGTCGAGTTCTGGTTTCACGAGCTGCCAAGAGGCGAACCATGATGATGTATCCGCGATCGATCTGCTGCGCGTTGCTGCTG
>RKSA01000188.1 GCA_007571115.1 Gammaproteobacteria bacterium | reverse complement strand
GGGTGATCGAGGAAATCGAGGTCGTTTCGGCGAGCCGTCGGCCTGAGAGCCTTTCGCGCGTGAACGCGGCGGTTTCGCTGATTGGCAGGGAGGAGTTGTCGCTGTTGCGCGTGACGCATTACCAGCAGGCATTGAACCGCGTGCCTGGCGTCAACGTGAACCGCAACAACGGCCAGGAAAGCCTCGCCTCGATCCGTTCGCCGGTGTTCACCGGCGCTGGTGCCTGTGGCGCCTTCCTGATGGCGGAAAACGGCATCCCGCTTCGCTCGAGCGGCTTTTGCAACGTCAACCAGATGTTCGATGCGCATACCGAGAACGCCGAGCGCATCGAAGTCGTGCGCGGGCCCGGCAGCGCGTTCTGGGGCTCCAACGCGATGCACGGCCTCATCAATGTCGTGTTGCCCGAGCCTGGCGAGGCCGGCTCGCTGACCGTCGAGGCAGGGCCGCGAGACAGCCTGCGCGTGCAAGGCGCATTCGGCAGCGAAATCGAGGGGGTCAGCAACCTGTTGCTGTTCAATGGCGTCGCTGAGCAGGGCTACCAGCAGGATAGCGGAGTCGATCAGCAAAAGCTCTCCTGGCTGTACGAGCTCGATTTCGGCGGGGTGCGGCTCGACGGCGGGTTCACGATGAGCAATCTCAATCAGGAAACCGCCGGCTACGTCAGCGGCACCGACGCCTACCTCAACGCCGGGCGCCGCAGGGGCAATCCGAACCCTGAAGCGTTTCGCGACAGCCGCAATGGCCGCTTCTGGACTTCCCTGCATTGGGAGGCCGGCGATTGGGAACTGGTGGTGACTCCCTATGCGCGGGAAGTGAACATGACCTTCATGCAGCACTTCCTGCCGGGCGATCCGGTGGAAGATTCCTATCACCGCAGCCTCGGCTTCCAGTCTGGCGCGTATCGCGCGCTTGACCGCGGCGCCAGCATCGCGTTCGGCATCGACGGCGAAACGACGCTGGGCAAGCTGCTCCAGTTCCAGGAGAACCCGACGGCCGGATCGGCTTTCCTGCAAGGGACGATTCCCCAAGGCAGGCATTACGACTTTCGCGTCGATGCCGAAACGATCAGCGGCTTCGTCAGCTACTCCCGGCCACTCGCCGAAAACCTGGTTCTTTCCCTCGGCGCGCGCATCGAGACGGTCAGCTACCAATACGACAACCGGATGCTCGACGGCCGCACCGATGACCAGGGCCTTGCCTGCGGCTTCGGCGGCTGCCGCTACAGCCGCCCGGCCGACCGCAGCGACGACTTCAGCAATGTTTCGCCGAAGATCGCCCTGAGCTACCAGGTCGACGACAGCACTCGCGTCGACCTGCGGGTGCAACGCGGCTTCCGCGCTCCCCAGGCGACCGAGCTCTATCGCTTGCAGAACGCCCAAAGCGTTGCCGAACTCGATTCGGTCGAGCTCGACAGCATCGAGATCGCGTACCAGGCCGACGCTGGCGCCTTGACGCATTCGGCGAGCGTCTACGCGATGGACAAGGACAACGGGATCATCACCAACAGCTCGCGGGAGAATCTCAATGGCGCCGCGACCCGGCATCGCGGCCTCGAGTTTGCGCTCGCCTACGAGTTCGGCGACGGCCTGACCTTGCACGCCGTGAGCAATTTCGCAAAGCACAGCTACCAGCATTCGCAGCTTTCCGGCGGCATCGACATTCAAGGCAAGGAAATCGACACCGCACCGAATCGCTGGGGCAACTATCGCCTGAGCTGGCAGGCCAGCCCGGCGCTGCGCGCGGAATTCGAATGGGTCCACATGGGCGGGTACTTCACCAACCCGGAAAACACCGCCTCGTATGGCGGCCACGACATCTTCAATTTCCGCGCGCAATACCAGGCGAGCGAGGAATGGCGGTTCACGGTGGCGGTATTGAACTTGCTCGACGAATCCTATGCCGAACGCGCCGACTGGACGACCTTCAGCGGCGACCGCTATTTCGTCGGCGAGCCGTTGCGCGCCTTCGTCGCCGCGACCTGGAACTTTCGCTAGCCAGCCTGGGCAGGCCCGGAATCGGGCGAATCGCAAGCGCTCATTCGAGCGTTGGCGGCGAGCTTTGCATCTGGCTGGCGATAAAGCTCGCAAATGGCGCAATGTCGTTTGCAACGCTCGCCGCTTCGAGCGCCGCGAGATATTCGTCGCGATGCTCGACGCGAATCACGGTCCAGGGATAGCCTGCGGAAGCGAGCATCACATTCATCAGGAAGCGCGCCATGCGGCCGTTGCCGTCGGGCCAGGGGTGGATGTGGCCGAGCAGCCAGTGGCCAAGGACCGCGCGCACTGAAGCTTGCGGCTCGCTCGCGAGCAGGTCGAACAAGGCCGGCATTGCATCGCGCACTGCCTGCCAGCGCGGCGGGACGTGCCGCGAGCCTCGCAGATACACGGCGTCATTGCGATACCCGGCCAGCGCCGCCACATCGACCAGGCCCGCAGCGACGCAGGGCTGGAACAGTTCCCTGTACCAATTCCCGTGGCTACGCCGCGCCAGCTCGCCCGGCTCGGCGCCGGCGATTGCCTTGGCCACGTCGTTTTTCACGGCCTGAAAGGCCTGCCAGTAGCCGCGAGCTGCCAAGGCATCGCGATGCTGGCGATCCGTTTCGCGGTTTTGCGGGTTCCAGGCGCCAGAACGGACTCGGTCGAGCAGCTCGGGGGTGACGCGATAGCCTTCGATCGAAAGCGAGTGGTAGGCGTCGTTGCGGTAGATGTCATCGACGGCCTTGAGATAGCGCTCGCGATCGATGGGAGCTTGGGGAGGCGTTGGGAACACCTCGAGCACGACTGGCCGCAAGCTTTGCCAGAAAACGTGCATCCGCGCGACAACGGGCGGGATTTCCGGCGCGATGCTCGCGAGTTGCCGGTCGGCCTCGAAGGGGTCGCGTTCGCGGATCGAATAGTTCGCGGCCTTCATCGCCGAGACGATTTCGTTCGCGATATCGCCCTTGCCGACTCGCCGAAAAGCGCCGGCAAGCCGCCCCGCGACCACCGACTTTCCAGCAGCGAGCAATACTCGAAGCAAGTCGCTCGCGACTTGTGTCCGCGACAGGGCGAGCTGCGCCTCGATGGGAAAATGCCGGTAGAAGGATTCGGGGAGCCTTGCCAGCGCGGCGTGTGGCGCATAGAGCCTCAGGCCGTCGATCACGGCCAGGTCGTCGCGGGGCTGCATTTCCTTCTGGTTCAGGTCGAAGATCGAAGTGTTGAACGGCAGTTGGACCGGATTGTTCGCCCCCTTGGGGGTATGGATGACGAGTTGCTTCGGGATTACGGAATTCCCGGCATGGAGCAGGATCGACTGTTCTGGAGCAAGGTGCCAGTCAGCGCCGAAACGCTCGGTGCAGTAGCGGGAACAGAATTCCCAGAACGAGGAAAACCAGGGAGTGCTGTCGCCGTCACGCGTGCCGGGGCTCGATGAAACCAGCCAGCCCTTGATCGCTGGCTGGAGAAAGCCGTTGCGCAACAGCCGTTCGCGGTCGACACGGCCAAATTCGCTGGACTGGAATACCCGGCGCTCGCCGGACTGCATTTTGCGCAGGAACTCCAGCGACTCCGCCAGCTTTTCGTGTGGCTTGGCCAATTGCGTCTCCTCGCTCGTGCACGGAGCTGACACATCCCGATGCATCCCCGCAAGTAGCGTGCTGCACGTTTGCAAGTATATCGTGTTGCATGGTTACACGTATATTGCGTTGCATGGTTACACGTATATCGTGCTTTCGGGCGAGTGTCAGGGCAGGGCGAGTGCCTGCTCGACGTCTGCCCAGGAGACGAACTTGAAGTTCTGGTTGGCGCGAGGCGCTTCGTTGATGCCGTCCTGCACGACGAGCAGGCCGCGGGGAAATGCATCGCCCAGGGCGACCGAGGTCACCGCGATTCCGTCGGTCTCCTCGGCGCCGTCGATGCCGCCCTGCTCGGAGGCCGCGATCCTGAACGATCCGAGATAGCGGTTGTCGCTCGCCAGGTCGTACACGGCGAAGCTGTTGTCACCCTGGCTGGAAACGACGAGCAGGAATTCTCCCGCCGGGCCGCGATACACGTCGACTCCCTCGACGTCAGCGACGAGGCGGCCCGAGGCGATCGCGTCGAGCAGGCGCATTTCACCGACCCTCGCCGCATCGGCCGGCATGAACCAGACGCCGTGTTCCTCTTCGCCGAGATACAGCGTCCACGTGGCATCATCGACGGCGCATCCTTCGGGGCCGGAATCGAGTTTCCAGCTTCCTCGCAGTTCCGGCTCCAGGCGATCGCCAGGATTGAGATGCCAGTGCTGGTACTCGGCGTCGGTGCTGTTGACGAAAACATGGGCCTGGCCGGCCTCGTCGACGCCCATGCAAATGCCGTAGGGGTCGGCAAGGGTCAGGGGAACTTCGAGGGCGAACTCGACCTGGCCCTGGGCGGAAATCGTGAAGATGTCGATTGCCTGGCTGCTGCGATTGCTCGCCACGGCCAGGGTCGAACGCTCGCCGCCGATGGCGATGCCGGCTCGCAAGTCGACATTGTTCAGGCGGCCGCGTTGCAGGAATTGCACTTCCTCGCCGCCCAGGTCATAGACCGCCAGGCCGCTGCGCTTGTCGGTGCCGAGCACGAGGCTGGCGCCGGAGTCGGCGGGATTGACCCAGATCGCCGGATCGTCGGCGGCGTCGTCGTCACTTGGCACGGGGCTGGTCTCGAGCAGCGGGTGGACGATTCGCGCGTCCTCGCGAACCGGAACTTCAGCGTCGCATGCTGCGAGCAGCGCGGCGGCGAGCAGGCAGATTTGCGCGCGCAGGTTGCTTTTCACTGCGATCCTTTCCACTGTGATCCTTTCCACTGCGATCGCTCTCATTGCGGCCGCTTTCATTGCGATCATTTTCATTGCGGTCATCAGAACTGGTACCTCAGGCCGAGCATGTACGTCGAGCCGTACTCGTCGTATTGCGAGAGCCGGCTGGAATTGCCGAAATAGTAGTATTCGGGGCGGTCGTTGAGGTTCAGCGCGGCGCCGCGCAGTTGCAGCGAGTCGCTGATGCGGTACCTGAGCGTGAAATCGATTTGCAGGTGCGTGCCCGTGTAGCGGTCGGCGAGTTCGTCGCCTCCCACTTCGTCGAGATAGTCGCTGCGATAGTTGGCGGCAAGCCGCAGATCCCAGGGGCCGTCATCGTAGCCGACGACGAGGTTGGCGGTGTTTTCAGCCTGCTTGAAATAGGGAATGACGCGTTCGCCGGCAACGGCCTCGGCCGGCAGTTCGGATTCGCCGTCGGCGTGGGTGTAGTTGACGACGAACAGCAGGCCGTTGTCCCAGATCTTCTGCAACGAGAATTCCATGCCGAGGATGTCGCTGTCGCCAGTGTTGATGTAGGTGCCGGCGCGGTCCCAGGTGCGCCCGCGCAATGGCATGTCCTCGCTGACGACCTCGACGATCGAGTCCTCGATGCTCTTGTAGAACAGCCCGGCGGCGAAGAAGGTGTCGCTATCGAGATAGTGCTCGTAGCTCAAGTCGAGATTCCACGCGGACGTGGGCGCGAGGCCGGGATTGCCTCCCTTGATCCGGTTGTCCTCGACGTCGATGATGGCGCCGGCCCGGGACTGCTGGAAATCGGGCCGAACCAGCGAACGGAACACGCCGAAGCGCGCCAGTTGATTGTCCGAAAGGGAGAACTTGGCGTTGACCGAAGGCGCCAGGAAGGAATAGTCGTTGTCGAGGGAAACGAGACCGGCAAAGCCGTTGCCGTCGAAACTCTTGCCGACGTGGGTGGCACGGGTGTCCTCGTAACGAAGGCCGTATACCCAGGAGGCATTGTCAGTGACCGTGGTCGCCATGAGGTACGCTGCGGCGATGTCCTCGTCGGTGCGCCAGTCGGCTGGAACCGACTCTTCCTCCTCGTCGCCGCTGAACTCGAATTCCGGGCCCGGATCGAGGCAGGTGGTTCCATCACTCAGGGCAGCCGTGCCCGGGCCGACGCGACCGATGTAGGAACGCACGTTGTCCGAGCTCGGCGCCGGCCCGTGAACGCTGTTCAGGTACGGCGGGATCGAACGCAGATCGGCGCTGGACAGCAGGATGTCCCCGACCGGCTCGTAGGCGCAAAAATTGAAGTCGTTGCGCTTTTCCCGCTGGCGGATTTTCAATCCGTACTGCAATTCGGTCGCTGGATCGATGACCCAGCTCATGTCGAACCTGGCGCCAAGATCGCGGTCGGTGGTCAGCGCGTTTTCGTGCTCGAAGGCCTTGAGCGGGAAGCTGGCCGGATCGGAAAATTCGGCGGGGAAGCTGACCACGGGCTGCCGCGGATTGCTGTTGTCGTAAACGATCGGCGAGTTGACCTTGGCGCTGCGGTAGATCAATGCGTATTTCTGGCTGTCGTCCTGCTTCGAGCGCGAGCCGAACAGCTCCAGCTTGACCTCGCCGCCATTGTCGAGGGACCACTCCGTGCCGAGCTGCATCGAACTGATCGCCCGCTGTTCGGGGCGCCAGCGCGCTTCGGTATCGACCTTGCTGTTGGCATAGCTGAACACATTGCCGCTTGCGACCGGGTCGTTGTCTTCGAGGCCGTCCCGGGTTTCCCATTTGCCGCGATACTCGATGTCGAGATACTCGTTGTGGAAGGCGCGCAGGTACGCGCTCGCGCCGCTATCGGAGAGGTAGTCGAGATTGACGACGATTCCTTGCCGTTCGCGTTCGAGGTCGTAGTAGCGCAGTTCGTAGTCGTCGTTGGGAGCGCTGTCGGACCAGCCGCCGTTTTCGTTGTTGTGCGCGATGATGTGCCGGGTCTGGTCGCTGAGAATGACCGCCAGGCCCAGTTCGCCGCCGTCGGTGCGGAAGCGGTCGGTGTAGGTGGCCGAGAGTTTCGGGTTGGCGGCATCCCGGCTCAGCTCGTTCCAGGACGTTTCGGCGAGGATGCGGATGTGCCGCTCGTCAAAGCTGAAGGCCGACAGTGTCTCGAGGTCGATGGCGCCGCCGATGGTGTCGGCGTCGAGATTCGGCGTCAAGGTCTTGTAGACCGTCATCGAGTCGAGCAGGTCGGTGGGAACGCCGTCGAGCATGATGCCGCGGCGGTCTTCCGGCGAGGTCGTGCTGACGCCGTTGATCGTCATCGCGTTAAGGTCCGCGTTCATTCCCCTGACCGTGACGTAACGGCCTTCGCCCTGGTCGTTCTCGACCATGATTCCGGCGATCCGGCGCAGCGATTCCGAAACGTTGAGATCGGAGAAATTGCCGAGCGCATCGGAATCGACGACTCCGACAATCTTGTCCGAATCGCGTTGCCTGGCGATGGCATTGCGCAGGGCGGCCCGGCTTCCCGTGACCCTGATTTCCTCGATCAGCGCCGTTTCCCCGGAACTTTCCTGGGCAGCGGCCTGGGCCGTGCCAAAGCAGGCGGCAAGAAACAGCATCGTTGCCAATGATCGAGCCAGTTGTGCGTTGCGTCGTGCGAGCATGTCGAACTCCCCTTCAGCTATCGTGTGAAAAGCATGTGCATGTGCGTGTGCGGACCAGGCAGGGAAAATTGCCGTGGCGATCAAGATGGGGGCGCATCATACACGAGTGAAAACAAGATGTTCGTGAATTTTTTGTTGCGAAACGATGACAGCCGCAGCGGGGTGATCGGCATGGCGCGAAAGAGCTGCCAAAAGCGAAGCTGGACGCCTCGATCAGGGCTGCGCCCAGGCAAGCAATTCGCCGGGTGCGCCGAAGGCAGGATGCCCCGCAGCGAGGCCGATGCGGCTATGCAGAGGCACGGTCGCTGGAGAACAGTTCCGCGAGAAAGCTTTTCAGCGACTGATGGGCGCGGCGCTTGGCGTCGGCGTTGAAGACCGTGCCGAAATCCGGGTTGTTGGCGCGGGGGTTGGTAAAGGCGTGCATGGTCAGGCCGTAGCAATGCACCTGCCAGTCGACCCTGGCTGCGGTCATTTCCTGCTGGAAAGCCGCGACCTGCTCTGGTGGCGCCATCGGGTCGTCGTGGCCGTGCAGGCAGAGCACCTTGGCTCGGATCGCTTCGTTGGCGATGTCGCCAGGAGCGAGAATGCCGTGGATGCTGACCACGCCGAGCACGTCGGCGCCGGAACGCGCCAGCTCGAGCACGCACATGCCACCGAAGCAGTAGCCGATGGCAGCGACCTGGGTGGCCTTGACCTGGGGGATATTGCGGCCCGCGACGAGGGCAGCGCGAATGCGGCGGCGCAGCAGTGCGCGGTCATTGGCATACGGCGCCATCAAGGCCGAATTGCCCTCGACATCGCCGTCGGCGCCGAAGATTCCCTTGCCGTACATGTCGAGGGCGAAGCCGACATAGCCCAGCTCGGCGATGCGTTCGGCGGCATAGCAGGCGAATTCGCGGCGCCCCGTCCAGTCATGGGCAACAAGCACCAGGGGCTTCTGCATTTCCGACTCCTCGTAGGCAACGTGGCCTTCGAGAACCGTCTCGCCGTGCTGGTATTCGAGCAAGGTCGTGATCATGGCTTGCACGCAGCCGCCGGGCCTTCGTGATCGAACGGGCCGGCTCAGAGATGTTCGAGAATCGATTCGGCCGAACTGACGCTGATCTCTCCAGCGGGCTCGATGGCCAGATGGCTGATCACGCCGTCATCGACGATCATGGCGCAACGCTTGGCGCGGCTGCCCATGCCGTAGTCGCTGAAATCGACCGCAAGCCCGGCAGCGGCGGCAAACTCGCCATTGCCGTCGGCGAGCAGCAACAGTTCATTGGCATTTTGCGCCTGGCCCCAGGCGCCCATGACGAAGGCATCGTTCACCGCCAGGCAGGCGATGGTATCGACTCCTTTCGCCTTGATCGCATCGGCATTCACCACGTAGCCGGGCAGATGCGCCTTCGAGCAGCCCGGCGTGAACGCCCCCGGAACAACGAACAGCACGACTTTCCTGCCGCGGAAAATTTCCTCGGTGGTGATGGGTTTGGGTCCGTCTCCGGTCAGTGTCCTGAGAGTTGCCGCCGGAATCGTGCTGCCTGCCGCTATCGTCATCTTGCTCGCTCCTGAATGGGAAATTGTCTTGCCGAAAACCGCAGTCAACGACCGCGAACGCCCCGCATGGTAGCAGATTTGCTCCAAGGTGCTAATCGGGCACCAGAATGCCGACAGAAAACGGAAAATCACGCTTTTGCCGTTTTCTAAGCGTTTTTCATGGAAAATAATCGTTTTTCATGGTTTCGCCGCGCTGGAAGACAGGTATCGAGAGGTCTTCAGTCGATGACGCTGCCGATCCACTCGAGGTGGCGGGAAATGCGTTCGTAGACGGCGATACTGCCATATCTGCCTTGGGTTTCCTCGCTGAAATGCTCGCCTGCGAGTTCGCCAACGGCGACTCCCGCGAGGCGGTACGCGCCTGGGCTGCCGAGCAGGGCCGGGCCGCCGCTGTCCCAAAGGCCGGGGGTGCCTTCCATGGGCAGGGCTTGCGAACCGGGCAGGCGCGGGTCGTCAAAACGCATGTGCAGGCGATCGCCGGCCGAGCTGATGCGATTGACGGCCTTGCGCATCTGGCCGTCGGAGAATTCGCGACCGTTATTTCCCCAGCCCGAGAAGCCCCAGCCGACCAGGATTGCGACCTGCCCTGATTCACCGGAACCCGCCTGCAATGAGATGGCCGGAACGGGCAGGGAGTCGGCGAAGCGCAGCAAGGCCAGGTCGATGCTCGCCGGGTGGCTGGCGTCGTAGCCGGGATGGATTGCCACGGCGTCGATGGTGCGGTCGCCTCCTGCGACGCGAACGGCGAATTCGCCACCGGCCTTGATGGTCTGGCCAAGCGAAGTCTCATGCACGCAGTGGGCTGCGGTGATCGCCCAGCGGGAGGCGATCAGCGTCGCCGCGCAGATGCGGTCGCGGCCCCGCTGTTCGAGGAAAAACACCCCAGGGAACTCGCTCGCGCTGACTTCGTGCTGGCGAGGATTGACGTCATGGCGGATGATGATGGCCTCAGTGCCGGTGACCCAGGCGAAAGCCGCCAACACGACCAGCATCATGGGCAGGCGCTGAAGACAGGCGTTCACGAACTGCGACCGTAACGGTCGTCGTAACGGATGATGTCGTCCTCGCCCAGGTAGCCGCCAAGCTGCACCTCGATGATTTCCACGGGCTCGTCGGCGCTGTCGTTGCGCAGGCGATGCTTGCTTTGTCGCGGAATCACCGTCGATTCGTTGACGCCAAGCGCGAATTCCCGCTCGCCGCAGGTGACGATGCCGCAGCCTCGAACGACGGTCCAATGCTCGTCGCGATGGGCGTGTTTCTGCAAGGACAGCGCCTCGCCAGGGTTGACGACCAGATGCTTGACCTGGAAGCCCGGTCGCTGGAACAGGCTCTGGTAACTTCCCCAGGGGCGTTTCACGAGCCGATGATCCTGCACTTCGGGCCGGGCTGCGTCGACGAGTTCGCGAACGATTTCGCCGACTCTCCAGGACTCGCCGCACTCGGCGACGAGCAAGGCGTCTTCGGTGTCGACGATCACCAGATCGCGCAGGCCCAGCGCAGCGATCAGCCGCGATCCGGCATCGATGTGGCAGCCATGGACGTCGCGAGCGACCACGTCGCCGCTGATGGCATTGCCTTGCTCGTCCTGGGGCGCGTGGCGCCAGACCGCTTCCCAGGTGCCGAGATCGGACCAGCCCGAGCCGACCAGCGGAACGACAATGCCTTTTTCCGTGTGTTCCATCACCGCATGCTCGATCGACCGGTTCGGGCAGGCAGAAAAGGGATTGCTGGGAAAACGAATGAAATCGGCATCGTGGCTGGCCTTTTCAGAGGTCAGCTCGCAGGCGGAATAGATGTTAGCATCGTAGCGCTTGAGCTCTCGCAGGAACACGTCGGCGCGAAACAGCGACATGCCGCTGTTCCAGAGATGGCCACCTGCGGCGAGATAGCCTTCCGCAGTGGCGAGATCGGGCT
>RKSA01000015.1 GCA_007571115.1 Gammaproteobacteria bacterium | reverse complement strand
TGCAAACAGCTTTGCAAGCCCTGTTGCAAAGCATGAATGGAAATAGGGAACAATGTTTCAGTCTCGATGGATCGAAGGATCCTGCGTCCTTGCGCGAAGCCGCCAGGCGCGGAAAAAATATTCACCCATCGACCAGAGCGCCAGCACTGCGGACAGGTCGATCAGGCCCGACCCGAGCAGCCAGAGCCAGCGCGGATCGCCCTGTTCGGCAGCGAGCAGGGCGATGATCGCGAGCATCTGGATGGTCGCCTTCAGCTTGCCGACGAAGGCGACGGCGACTCGCTGGCCTTGCGCCGCAGTCCACTCGCGCAAGGCCGAAATCACCAGTTCGCGAACGACGATGATGCCGATCGGCAGCAGCAGCATTGGATAGCTGGCAAGCAATACCAGCAAAACCACGATGACGAGCAGCTTGTCGGCGACCGGATCAAGAAATGCCCCGAACTCGGTGGCCTGGCCAAGCTTGCGCGCCAGATGGCCGTCGAGCCAGTCGGTAAGGCTGGCGATGGCGAACAGCGCTGCCGCGAGCCAATGGGAATGGGGCAGGCCCGAATGCCAGCAAGCGACGATCAGCGGAATCAGCAGCACGCGCAAGGCGGTGGCGGCGATGGCATGATTCATCGGCGATGCCCCAAAGCGCTTTTCCTGGAAAATGATCTACTCATCAAGAAGTTCCGTGCAAATGCTGAAAGATTGCTGCTGCGCTGGCCTTGCCGATGCCATGCACATTGGCGATCTGCTCGGCGCTGGCGCGAAGCAACTGCTTGCGCCCGCCAAAATGGCGCAGCAATTCGCGCCGCCGGGCCGGGCCGACACCAGGAATGCTTTCGAGCAGCGATGCGCGGCTCGCCTTGGCGCGCCTGCGGCGATGCGCGGCAATCGCGAACCGGTGTGCCTCGTCGCGAACCTGCTGCAACAGGTGCAGCGCTGGCGAGACCGAATCGAGGGCGACTTCGCGGCTCGCTTCGCCAAAGCGATAGAACAGCGTTTCCTGGCCGGCGCGGCGGCTGATTCCCTTGGCGATCGCCAACAGCGGCAACGTCGCGAGCCCAAGCTCGTGCAAGACCCGATCGGCGCGTTCGAGCTGGCCCGTGCCGCCGTCGATGAGCACCAGGTCGGGCAGTCTGCCCTGCCCTGCGAGCAATCGCGCAAAGCGCCGCTGCAAGACCTGCTCCATGGCTGCATAGTCGTCTCCGGCATTCTCTAGCTGGATGTTGAAATGCCGGTAGTCCTGCTTCGCCGGGCCGTTCTCGTCGAATGCCACCGACGCGGCGACGGTCTCCTTTCCCGAGGTATGGCTGACGTCGAAGCATTCGAGCCGCGCCGGAGTCTTGTCCATCCGCAGTGCCTTTTGCAAGTCGAGCAGGCGGTTGCGGATATTGCGCTTGCTGCCGAGCAGGCTCGCCAAGGCATGCTGCGCATTGACATTGGCGAGTTCCAGCCACTTGGCGCGCTGCCCGCGCACGCGGCAGGCGAGCCGCACCTTGCGTTCCGCCACATGGCTCAGGGCTGCCTCGATCCTGGCTGCGTCCTCGGGCAATTGCGGCACGATCAGCTCTTCGGGAACGAGCGCCGCCTCGCCATCGGACAGATACCTTTGCGCGATGAAGGCGGCAACGACGTCGGCTGGGCTCTGGGCGAGGCGGAATTTGGGAAAATGGCTACGCGAATCGATGACCCGCCCTGCCCTGACGTGAACGACGTGAACGCAGGCATAAGGCTGCTCGAGCACTGCGGTGACGACATCGATATCGCCCCCCTGCCCCATGACGAACTGCCTCGCCTGAATGCGGCGCAAGGCGCCGATGCGGTCGCGGATCACCGCCGCCTGCTCGAATCGCTCGCGTTCGGCGGCTCGCTCCATGTCCTGGTTCAATGCACCGAACAGCTCGTCGCTCTTGCCGCGCAGGAACAGTTCCGAATAGCGCGTTTGCGCCGCGTAGTCCTGCTTCGACACGAGCCCCGTGCAAGGCGCTGTGCAGCGCTCGAGCTGGTATTGCAGGCAGGGCCGCGAACGGTTGCTGAAAAAGCTGTCCTCGCATTGCCGCACCTGGAAAACCTTTTGCAACACGCTCAAGGTGTCCCGGGTCGAATGGGCGCTGGGATACGGGCCGAAATACCTGCCCTTGCCTCGCCGGCTGCCGCGATAGAACGACAGCCGGGGGTAGTCCGGATGATCGCTGAGCTCGATGTAGGGATACGACTTGTCGTCGCGCAACTGGATGTTGAACGGCGGCCGCAGCTTCTTGATGAGCGACTGCTCGAGCAGCAGGGCCTCGGTTTCGTTGCGCGTCAGCGTCACCTCGATTCCCGCGACCCGGTTCAGCATCGCGAGCATCCGCGCATTCGAGGCCGTGCCGCGGAAATAGCTGCGCACGCGGTTGCGCAAGTTGGCAGCCTTGCCGATGTACATCACCTTGCCAGCGCGATCGTGGAACTGATACACACCGGGCCCCCGGGTCAGGCCGGCGATGAAGCTTTCGTGATCGAACCCCGATTGTCCGGACATGACGCACCGCCTCCCAAGCCGCAGCCCGACAGCTTAGCCGACACCCCCACAACGCTCAAGCGCGTGTTCAGACTCGCTTCGCGTTGGACAAGGCTCGCCCTTGCGGGCAGGGGCGGTGAAAGCTAGAATCCGCCGCTTGCTGTTGCCGGTGCATTGGCGGATGCGATCGGGGCGCTCTAGTGGGCGGGGCCATGCGTCATTTTCTGACTCTCAATGATTTGCCTGCGGCTGATGTCAGGGCCATCGTCGCTCGCGCCAGCGAGCTCAAGGCGCAGCCTGGGCTCGCGGCGAGCCAGCAGCGCAGGACACTCGGCCTGGTTTTCGAGAAGGCATCGACTCGCACCCGGGTCGCCTTCGAGGTGGCGATGGCGCAAATGGACGGCAGCAGCGTGTTTATCGCCACCGGCGACAGCCAGCTCAGCCGCGGCGAACCCGTCGAGGATACCGCCCGGGTGCTGTCGCGAATGGTCGATTGCATCGCCATGCGAACTTCCGACCATGGGCGGCTGGAGCGTTTCGCGCGACATTCTCGAGTTCCCGTCATCAATGCCCTGAGCAACGACTTCCATCCCTGCCAGTTGCTCGCCGACATGCAGACCTTCGCGGAACATCGCGGCGCCATTGCCGGGCGGACTGCGGCCTGGGTCGGCGATGGCAACAACGTCTGCCAGTCGTGGATCAACGCTGCTGCGGTGTTCGACTTCTCCCTGCGGCTCTGCTGCCCTGCGGGTTTCGAGCCGGATGCGCAATTGCTCGCGGCAAACGCCGACCGGGTGTCGCTGTGGCGTCGGCCCGAGGCTGCCGTGACCGGCGCCGGGCTCGTCGTCACCGATGTCTGGGCGAGCATGGGGCAGGAAGAGGAAAACGCTGCGCGGCGGGAGGCCTTCGCCGGCTACCAGGTCGATGCCGAACTGATGGCCAAGGCAGCGCCAGATGCGCTGTTCCTGCATTGCCTGCCGGCCCATCGCGGCGAAGAGGTCAGCGCCGAACTGCTCGAACGCTGCGACGCGGTGATCTGGGACGAGGCGGAAAACCGCCTGCATACCCAGAAAGCCCTGCTCGAATACCTGCTAGCAAGCTAGATCGCGGCTTTGCGGCGCCTGCCCGCTGCGCAGCGGAATCGCCGCTCAGGGTTTTCTACAGGCTATTCACAGCAAAAACACATTTTGCTCTTTTGCAATGCCATCATGTTGTGGTTTAATCAGCCGAGTTAACTAGATGTGGTGTTTTCAGCAGCAAGCGGGCGGTAGAAGAAGCAGTAGAAGAAGCAGTAGAAGAAAGAGCCGCCAGAGAGCAGCAGCAAGCGACAGTCAGCGAGCAGCACAAGCAGCACAAGCAGCACAAGCAGCAAAAGCAGCAAAAGTAGAGCAATCAGGAGAGCCAGCAAATGCAAATTGAATCCTCCCTCCTCCCCCCCTCCC
>RKSA01000248.1 GCA_007571115.1 Gammaproteobacteria bacterium | reverse complement strand
GATGGAGCACGTGACCGGAGGAGGCCCTGGTGGCGCCAGCGCAGCCGCATGTGCCATATGGAGCGTCCCCTGGAACGACGTCATGCGCGGCGGCATGTCGGCAAGTTTTGCCATCGCGCTTGCCCCCATCGTCGTTTTGCCGCTGATCTCGATTTTGCTTCGTGAGTTGCTGAGCTGCTCGCCCTATCAGGCGCGACAGCAGTTCGGCGCCGAGACTCACAGCGGCCCGATCCACTAGCCACCGGGATCGCGATACGCTCACAAGGAGATCATGGAACAATCGGCCCTCCACTTCGGGGCCCGCTCCGGGCGAGCCCCGTTTTTTCGCAGCCGCGCCGCTTGCCCCGCATTCCGGCAAGCGAGGTTTCGATCATGGATTTTATTATTGCGTTTCTGGTCCGTTGGGGGTGGTTCCTCGTCGCTGCCCTGGGCGCCATCACCCCGCTGGTCGCCGATTACAAAACCGGCGAGTATCGCGGCTTCAAGCAGGCCAAGCTGCTGTATGTGCTGCCTTTGCTGCTCGCTGGCGGGCTCTTTTTCGCCTGGCTGCGAGAGGAGACCTGGAGCGAAATCTCCGTGACGATGGCCGTTGGCTGCACACTGCTCTACATCATCGCCAGAATCGATGCCGAAATCCTGTTCCGGCTCCGCTCCGGCACATGGCGCTGCAACTCCCCCCACAACCAAGAGCCCGAAAAACCAGACACCGGCTAGATGGGTAGCTTCCTCCCAGCGGAATGGTTTGCTACCTATGGGGAATCGGAACGCCAAAAACCGAAATTGATCTGATTGTGCGCCGGTTGGCGCGACTCAGGCAGGAGGTGGAAGCATGAATGACGATGATTTGGAATCCGGCAGGGGCCGGAGAGGATATTCGGGCATCGACGGCTCAGCTAGCCTCGGGCTGACATGCTCTTGCCTGCCACTCGGCTTCGCTTGCGCACTTGTTTGCGTTCCGGGGGGAGGGTCGATCCATGGCCCGGGTCTGGCGGAGAGAGAGGGATTCGAACCCTCGATAGGTTTTACCCTATACGCCCTTAGCAGGGGCGCGCCTTCAGCCACTCGGCCATCTCTCCGCAGGCGCGAAATGGTATCACAGGCGGCCCGAGATTGGCCTGGCCCATAGCTGATGCATCGGTCATGAAAAATGCTTGCAGACGATTCCTGCGGAAGTGTCACGATGCGTTCGGATTCAGCCACGTCACCCAGCATGTGTTAGGCTTGCCGCGCAGTGATTGGCGGGCCTGCTCGGTCTCCGGTGATGGAGTCCTCGAGGGCAAGTCAGGCGTAGCCAGGGAAATGCCAATGAGCACCGACATCATCGCCAGCATCAAGCAAGGCCCCATGCGCCCGGTGCAGGTGCTCGCCGTGACGATCTGCGTCGTCATCAACATGTTCGACGGATTCGACGTGCTGGTGATGGCCTTCACTGCGCCGTCGATCGCTGCGGAATGGTCGCTCGGGCCGCAGTCGGTGGGGATACTGCTCAGCTCGGGGCTGTTCGGCATGGCTGCGGGGTCGCTGTTCATCGCCCCGCTGGCGGACCGGTTCGGTCGCCGCAGCAACATTCTCGCCTGCCTGGCGATCATCAGCGCGGGGATGTTCGCCTCGGCGTTCACCAACTCGGTGTTCGAACTCGCCACGGCCCGGGTCGTCACCGGGCTCGGCATCGGCGGCATCCTCGCGAGCCTGACCACGATCACCGCAGAATATTCTTCGTCGAAGCGGCAGGGCTTCGCGATCAGCATGGTGCAATCGGGGTACCCGGTCGGTGCAACGATCGGCGGAACCATCGCGGCGTTCCTGATCGTCGCTTTTGGCTGGCGTTCGGTCTATCTGTTCGGTGCGGCGTGTACCTTGGCGATGATCCCGCTGGTGTACCGGTATCTGCCCGAATCCCTCGAATACCTGCTCGAACGCAGGCCTCGCGGTGCGCTTGGCAAGGTCAACCTTCTGCTCGGAAAGCTCGGCATGGCGCCACTCGACGAACTGCCGGAATCGCCACGCACCGACCGTGCCCGACAGAACCATGCCCGGCAAAACAACGTGCTCGAACTCGTTTCTGCGCCGCTGCGGGCTTCGACGCTACTGCTCTGGTGCGCGTTTTTCATGGTGATGCTCAGTTTCTATTTCGTGCTGAGCTGGACGCCAAGCCTGCTGACCGAGGCGGGGCTGCGCACCGAGCAGGGCATCTCTGGTGGAGTCCTGATGAACATCGGCGGTGTGCTCGGCGGGGCGACACTGGGCCTGCTGACCGCCAGGTTCTCGGCGCACCGGCTGACGAGCCTGTACATGGCGCTGTGCGTCGTCTTCATGGTGCTGTTCGGGATGCTCGAAGGCAATCTTGGTCCGATGCTGGCAGTCGGTTTCGTCGTTGGCTATTTCATTTTCGGCTCGATCATCGGCCTTTACAGCATCGCGCCGGACATCTACGCAACGGCGCTGCGCAACACGGGAATGGGCTGGGCGATCGGCATCGGCCGTTTCGGCGCGATCATCGGCCCTTCGGCGGCGGGCTTCCTGCTCGCCCAAGGCTGGAGCGGCGCACAATGCTTCTTCGCCTTTGGCGTTCCGCTATTGATCTCGATGGCCGCCGTGCTGCGCTTGCAAACGCGCCCGCACGGCGGTTTGGCGCCGAATTGACAGGGATCGCAGCGGTCTTCGCGGCCCGCCATGACCATGGTGGACCATGAATTCCCGCAACGGCGCACCGGCGGTCTTCGGCTGCGCCAGTGCGCTGGCCCTAGAGCGATTCCAGCGCGCGTTCGGCAGTGATCCAGTCCCTGCCGAGCCCGGCTGCCACCGCTTCGTAGGTGATCTGCCCGCGGCAGACATTGAGCCCTTCAAGCAAGTGCCTGTTGCTTTCCAGAGCCTGCTTGGCACCCTCGTTCGCGAGTTGGCGCGTGAAGGGCAGGGTGGCCCGATTCAAGGCCCGGGTCGCGGTGACGGGAACGGCCCCCGGGATATTGGCGACGCAGTAATGCACGACGCCATGCTTGACGAACGTCGGTTCGTCGTGGGTGGTCGGCTGCGAGGTTTCGGCACAGCCGCCCTGGTCGATGCAGACATCGGCGAGCACCGAACCGGGTTTCATCTTCCTGACAAGCGACTCGGGGATCAGGTGCTGCACTCGCCCGCCAGGCACGAGCAAGGCGCCGACGACGAGTTCGGAGTCAACGACGAGCGCTTCGATGCTTTCCGGGGTTGATTCGACGCAGTGAATGTCGCCGCCGAGCAGATTACGCAATTGCCTGCGCCGCGCCGCAGATCTTTCGACGACGTTGACCCGGGCGCCGAGGCCGAGCGCGATGCGCGCCGCATTGCTTCCCACCGTGCCGCCGCCGATGATCGTCACCTGGCCGGGGTCGACTCCAGTGGCGCCGCTCAATAGCAGCCCCATTCCACCTTGGCGCTTTTGCAGGAAAAACGCCGCCGCCTGCACCGCCATGCGACCCGCGATTTCCGACATCGGAAACAGCAATGGCAGGCCGCCTTGCTCGTTGGTGATCGTCTCGTAGGCGATGCACGTGGCGCCACTCGCTTGCAAGTCATCGGTTTGTTGCGGGTCCGAGGCCAGGTGCAAATACGTGAACAGCACGTGATGCGGTCGCAGCAGGCGCCGTTCGGCGCCACTCGGCTCCTTCACCTTGACGATCATCTCGGCGGCATCGCATAGCTCGGCGATGCCGGCGACGATCTGCGCCCCGGCGCGTTGATAGTCGGCGTCGCTTTCGTTGATGCCGGCACCGGCGCTGGTTTCGATGAACACCTCGTGGCCGTCGGCGACGAGCGCCGCGACCGACTCGACATCGAGTCCCACCCGGTATTCATGGTTCTTGCTTTCTTTCGGTGCTCCAATGCGCATGACTTCCTCCCCCAATAGAGATGATCGGTGACGCCCTGAACTGGGCAAGCGTTGGAAGGCGGTTCCTTGTGCCAGCG
>RKSA01000001.1 GCA_007571115.1 Gammaproteobacteria bacterium | reverse complement strand
GAGCGCCTGCAACCCTGGGCGGTCTGGCGCGACTCGAACGGCGCCCGCGAGGCAGGCCTTGGCCTCGAGCTCGACGGAGCGTGGACCATGCGCATGGAAATGACGCGCCGCGTCACCGCCCTCGACCCCGCCCGCTGGGGAATCCAGCTCGGCATCGTCAAGCCCCTGGGCGGGAACAGCAGCGGCTGGCGCCTCGCAACGCGCCACCAGCAAACGAGCAATACGAACGATGATGGCAAGAACAATGCCGTCACAGCAGTACGCAACCCCTGAAACCACACTTAAGGAGAGGAAATCGATGAAATTTAATCTTGCACACCTGCACACCTGCACACCTGCACACCGCAGCAACGGACGTTTGTGTTTCGCGTCGTTCGTCGCGTTCGCGCTGGCAAGTGTCGCGTCGTTAGCAGCATTTGCCCAGGAACAGCAGGGCGATGGAGTTATTGAGGAGGTCCTGGTCACCGGCTCGCGACTCAACGTGAACCCCAATCTTCCCGCTGCGGTTCCCATATTGAGCGTGACCGCCGATGAAGGCGTGGTCCGTGGCAATGTCCGGATCGAGGATTTCGTAAACGTCCTGCCACAAGTGTTTGCCGGGCAGGCTTCAGAAGTGTCGAATGGCGCCTCGGGCACTGCAAACCTCAACTTGCGTGGCTTGGGAGCCAATCGGACATTGGTACTGATCGACGGTCGTCGACTTCCCTATGGCTCTTCGAGCGTGAGTTCCGCCAATCTCGATGTCATTCCCTTGCAGATGGTCGAGCGCGTGGACATCCTGACCGGCGGCGCCTCGGCGGTATATGGCTCGGACGCGGTCGGTGGCGTTGCCAACTTCATTCTCAGGCGAAACTTTGAAGGAGTCGAATTTGGCTATCAGTACGGCACTTCCTACAATGATAACGGCGATGGCTTCTGGAAGCAGGTGCTCGAGGCCGGTGGTCAGCCGGTTCCTGGCAGTAGCTGGGACGGGGAAGAATCGCTGATTTATGGAATGTTGGGCACGAACACAGCGGATGGCCGTGGCAACGTGACCTTGTTCGCCTCCTACGAGGATCGTGCGGCCATCTCCCAGTCAGATCGTGTTTTCTCTGGGTGTTCGCTTGGCCAAGACGACGGGCCCAACAGTTTTGGAGGGTTCGGTTGTGTAGGGTCGGCAAACTACCGCTTGTTCGGGGGACCGGGCGGATTTGCTTTTCAGGGCGAGGATGGCAGCATCAACCGCTTTGCAAGTGGGCCTGCAACGACCTTCAACTTCGGCCCTTTCAATTTCTTCCAGCGTCCTTCCGAGCGCTACACAATCTATGGCAAGGGTCATATGGCAGTGACCGACAACATTGAGGCATTTGGCGACGTCTCGTACGTCAACAATTACAGCGACGCCCAGATCGCGCCAACCGCCTCTTTCGGCATTTCTGCCTACTCCATCAATTGTGATCATCCGCTGATCCAAGACAACCCGGGCACGATGGCATTCACCGACATCTTTGGTTGCAGTGCCGACGATATCTCCAACGGCACAACCGTTAGCCGCATTACCGCCTCGCATCGCAATGTCGAAGGTGGGCCGCGCAATTCCCGGCTCGAAAACAGCGCATTTCGCATCGTCAGCGGATTTCGTGGAACTGTCGCGGATGTCTGGGACTGGGAAGCCTTCGTACAGCTTGCGGAAACCCGCGATCAGGACGAATCGACGAACGACTTCGTGGTGGCAAACCTCCAGCAGGCGTTGCTTGTGACCACCGATAGCAATGGCAATCCGGTCTGCATTGATCCTTCAGGCGGCTGTGTTCCCTACAACATTTTCCAGCGAGGATCGAGCGGCGAAAGCCTTGTGACCCAGGAGCAGACCGATTTCATTCACGGTGTGGGACTTGTCAACGGCTCTACCTCGCAGATCGCCTTCGGTGGCTCGATTCAGGCAGATCTCGGCGAATATGGTTGGCAACTTCCTTCTGCTAACGATGGTGTTGGCTTCCTGCTCGGTTTTGAGATGCGCACCGACGAGCTCGATGCTCGTCCCGACGAGATCAGCCAAGTGCAGGGCGGTGGTTTCACGGGTGTTGGCGGCGCAAGCCTTCCCGTCAAGGGTGAGGTCGAAGTGACGGAGTTTTTCACGGAAGTCGAAGTGCCACTCGTAACTGGTGCCGCGTTCGCCGAGCAACTCACGCTACGCGGCCAGTACCGTTATTCGGACTACGAGGGAACAGGCAACAACACGGTCAATGCATTTGATGCCAATGCATACGGCCTCTCGCTGTCGTGGGCACCGAACGAAACATACCGTTTCCGCGGTCAGTTCCAGCGTGCTGTACGCGCACCGAATGTCATCGCGCTATATACCGGGCAAAATACCGGTCTGCCTAATCTTAGCGCAAAAGGCACCAATGCTAATGGCGTTCAGCTTTTCGATCCTTGCTCCTCGGATGCGCCGATCGCATCGCTCGCTGAATGCCAGAATACCGGCGTGACTGCGGATCAGTACGGCAAGATACTTGACGTGATTTCAGGCCAGACGCAATCCCTGACTGGTGGCAACCCGTTCCTCGTTCCAGAAACGGCAGACACGGTGACCTTCGGCATCGTGGCCCAGCCGATCGATAACCTCTCGATCAGTCTCGACTACTTCACGATTCTCGTCGAGGACGCGATCTCGGGTGGCATTCCGGCGCAGACCACATTAGACGAATGTCTTGCCACCGGTGATGCGACGTTCTGCGACCTGATACAACGATCCGCATCAGGTTCGCTTGCTGCCGGCACGTTCGGTGTTGGGTTTCAGAACACTAATATCAATATCGCTGAACTCGAAACCACGGGAATCGACCTTCAGGTGACCTACGATTTTGAGATCGGAGCCCATTCGATCACGCTCGACTACGCCGCGACCATCCTCGACCAGCTAGACACGATTCCGTTCCCTAATGCCGACCCGATCGAATGTGCCGGACGCTTCGGCAGTGAATGCGGCGCGCCCAACCCCGAGTACCGCCACCGCATCGTCGCGAACTGGCTGACCCCCTGGGACGTGAACGTAAACGCGACTTGGCGCTTCTTTGGCGGAACCGACAACGACAGCGCGATTGAGCAGCTTGAAAAGCACTTCGATACGATCAATTACCTCGATGTGAACGCAACGTGGTCCATCCTCGATGACTTGGTCGAGATTCGTGGCAGCGTCCTGAACCTCCTTGGAGAAGATCCGCCGATCTTCTCCAGCGCTGGTCCGGCCTTGGGTAACGGCAATACCTATCCAACAGTGTACGACACAGGAACGGTCTACGTGGCCGCCGTCAAGTTCAACTTGTGATTCTGGCATTCTCCGAAAGCCCCGCTTCGGCGGGGCTTTCCTTGATTGTCAAAGATGCCCAAACCACATCGCAGCGTTCTCGCCCTCTCCGGCACCGGGTTTGCCAACGATCTTGAACTCGAACAGGTAGACGTGCCCGGCGATGCGCACCGCCATGTCGAGCCTGCTGCTGGTACTCGCGTCCTCTTCCGGCGTGGCAATCATTTGAACAGGTTCTCCGCAATCCCCGCCCTTTCAGGCAAACCGCAAGGTTTGGCCGGTCGTGTAGCTTGCTTCGGTGGCGAGGAACCAGCAAAGTTCGGCGAGCTGCTCGGGGTTTCCGAGCTTGCCGGTCGCGGTTGATTGCAGGATTTTTTTTGCGTGCTTCGGTAACTCTCGGGGCTGCCTCGTCGAGCAGGTGTTCGGGCCAGAGCACCGGGCCGGGGGCGATAGCGTTGACTCGCACCGAAGGCGCGAGTTCCAGCGCGAGCGGGCGAGTCATCGCCTTCAGGCCGGCCTTGGCGATTCCGTAAGCCGAATAGCCGCGTGGCGGCCGGTCCGCCTGGACGTCGACGATGTTGACGATGGCGCCGCTGCGGCGGCGCAACTCTCCGGCGAGGGCCTGGCTGAGGAAGAAGTGGCCGCGCAGGTTGCTG
>RKSA01000179.1 GCA_007571115.1 Gammaproteobacteria bacterium | reverse complement strand
GGGTCGAGACCGTGCAAGAGGCAGAATCCGGCGAGAATGCCGATCCCCAGCGAAAGAATCACCTGCCTTGAGGCGATCGCGAGCAGAATTGCCAGCAAGGGCGGCAAGATCGATAGCAGATTCGGTTCGTAGCCAGCCACTCCCTCGCCTCCTTTCCTTTCTCAGCGCGTTTCAGCGCAGTTTGTCGCATTGCGACCCTCGCCAGCGGCGAAGATACTGGCACAACTTCTTCTTCGAGTCCATTTGTGTACGACTTCAAGTGGGGCCGCGCAACGCTCACAGGCGCTTGCATCGTGCCGGATGCTGACGCCATTCCTGGGAAGAAGCTTTGTGAGCGGTGGCAGAAAGGCCCCGGTGCAATCCGGAAATTGACATAAGATGCTGGAGCATTGAGCGGGATTGTGGTACACGTGGAGTTTCGCTCGCCTTGATCGCGACCAGAAAGGAGAACGTTCATGAATCGCCGTTCGCTGCTGAATGACCTGAGCGCCGACTCGCTCGCTCCAGTGGCGGGCGCGGGCAGCCTGACGGCCAAGGCCGACGCCCTCGAGGAGGCCATGAGCAAGGAACTCGACAAGCGCATCGCGACTCCCTGGGCTTGCAGCATCGAGCCGACTCCGGTGCCAATTCCCGGCGACACCCGGCCCTGGTACCAGCACGATGATCCCAGGTTGCCGAAAATGCCCGAGGCGCCGACCCTGACCGATTTCTTCCGCCTGCGCTTCGCTCCGGCGAGCCACCTGCTGCAAAGTGCGCGGCTGGCGAAGCTCGAAGGGCACGACGAGAAGGTCGTGCTCGCCTGCCTGCTGCACGACATCAGCGTATCGAACCTGTTTCGCACCGATCATGGCTATTGGGCTGCGCAAATGGTTCGGCCCTATGTAGACGAGGAAGTCGCCTGGGCGATCGAGAAGCACCAGGCGCTGCGCTTCTTCCCCGATGCCAGCGTCGGCTACGAGTATCCCGAGGCCTATATCCGCTTTTTCGGCACCGACTATGTGCCCGAGCCCTATCTCGTCAGGGAGCACGAGCAGGCGAGGAAGCACCGCTGGTACATGTCTGCGCGGCTGATTACCCTGAACGACCTGTATTCCTTCGAGGAGGGTGTCGAAGTCGGCATCGACGACTTCACCGACATCATCGGCCGCAACTTCAGGCAGCCCAGGGAAGGACTGGGTTTCGACGGCAGCCCCGTCGCCCACATGTGGCGTTCGGTGATCTGGCCGAACAATTTCCTGTAAGCTGGAAGCGAGACCCCGAGCGGCGGACCAAGGCAAGGACCAGCATGAGACGAACGAGAGCGCCGGAAGCATCGCATCGAGCTTCCCAAGACGACATCCCGGACTATCAGGCCTTCATTCGCGGGCCACAGCTCGAAAACGCCTGGCAGGAATTGACGAACACGCGATTGCCGATGCGGCTCGCCCCCTTGCTCACGGGTTGCGGGATTTCGATCAAGCTGCTGCTCGACAGCATCGACGAAGCTGCCGAGCGGCTGCACCTCGACAGCGCGCGCAAATGCGAGGCGATCGGCGATTGCCTGCGCTTGCAGCTTCGCCTTGTGACGAGTCTCGCCTTGCGCGAAAGCGCGGCGGCCCCGGGCCGCCAACGCACTGCTGGAAGCTCCGAGCCAAGGGGCGCTTCCGAGGCTGCATCGAGCGAGTCGAGCTGGAGCGAGGCGCTGCGCAAGCTGCCGCGCATCCGCAATGGCGAGCGGCTGCGGGCCGAACTCGATCTGCATGGCGAGTCATTGGCGGCAGCGCTGAGTGTTGCTTGCGGCATCGATGGCGAGGCGGGTTTCGCCTGCGAGCATTGGCTCGATCGAGCGCGTGTTGACGAGCTTCATGTGACCGCCGAACACAGTGAATACCCCGAGCAGGCGCTGTTCGTCGCCGTGCATCAGATCTGCGAGGGCCTGCTCGAAGCGATGCGCGCCGAATTGCACGACGTCGAGCAGGCCTTGTACCAGGTCGACTATCTGGGCGCCCAGGTCCGGGTATCGATGGCCGGCGAATTCCTCAAGTGCCTCGATGCCGTGCTCGGCGTGCTTGGGGAAACAAGCCACGTCGACTTTCTATCCCAGCGCCTCATGAGCAGAGAAAAAAGCCACATCGACTCTCTGCCCCAACGCCTCATGAGCGGAGGTTTCAACGTTTCGCAGTCGGTGCGCTGGCAGGCCTGCGGCTCGATCATCCGCGATCAGTTCTGGCTATTCGTGCAGCAATTGCGCAATCACGGCCTCGATCTTTTTCTCGTGCTCGTCAAGCAGCGCGAACACGTCGCCGAATATCGCCTGCTGCACGCTTTCGACCTGCTTGGCCGGGCCTGGCAGAACCGCGTTGCAACCCAGGCCAGCGTATACGGCGCCTCCCTGACCAGCTCGCCAGCGAAGCAAGCAGGACTCGACGAGGCGCCGCCATTACCCGAGCTGGCGCGAGCTTTCGAGCAGTTGCGGCTCTGGTTCGAGCTTCGCCACGCGCAGCAGACCGGCTTGGCGCCGGGCAAATGGCAGGGCGAAACGGAGTGGCAATCGTCCGCCGACGCTGCGGCAGAATCTTGCGCTGGCGAGGACATGCTGCAAAGCGCTTCTGCCTATTTCGCAGCGATTCACAGCGGCGACCGCGAAGGCTGGCTCGAACTGTTCGCCGAGCACGCTCGCTCGCAGCATCTAGGCGACTGGTTCGACCGCTGGCAGCAGTGGTTCTGCCGAATCGAGTCCTGCCAAAGCGAACCGCTCGCCGCAGCGGCGAACCGCTTGCAAGTTCGCTGGACCCTCGCGGGGACGAGTTTCCTGCAAGGCGCAGTCGAGGTGAGCGGCGAGCAGCTTTTCGAGTTCGACGGCGCAGCGAGAATCGTCGCGACGACAGCGAAATGGGAACCGGAGGCGCTCGCCAGCCAATGGCTCGAAAGCCACCAGGAAGCGCGGCTCGAGGCGATCGATCGACTCGATTGAGAAGGTCGGCCAAGCGCTGCTGCCGCCTCGGCTGGCGCTGTTTTGGTCGGCGCTGCACTCGCGCTGGTGCCCGGAGCCGGGATCGAACCGGCACGATCTCGATGATCGAGGGATTTTAAGTCCCTTGTGTCTACCTGTTTCACCACCCGGGCAAGGCCGCGAGGGCTGGCGGAAATGGAGGCTGGGGTCGGAATCGAACCGGCGTACGCGGAGTTGCAGTCCGCTGCATGGCCACTCTGCCACCCAGCCCGAGCTTCGCTCGCAACATGGCAAACCGCCGACCTGCCTGCCCAGGCGATGCTTTAGCGATTTGTCATGCAAATCAGGAAAATGGAGCGGGAAACGAGACTCGAACTCGCGACCCCGACCTTGGCAAGGTCGTGCTCTACCAACTGAGCTATTCCCGCATCGAGCAGGCCGCATATTCTAAACGCAATCGCCTCGGAGTCAAGCGCAGCGCGGCACGCAACAGCGCAAGACCTCTTTCGCCAACAGGGTCTTGCCCTCCCCTTCCATGGAAGATCAGGCAACCCCGAACGAAGCCACAACATCACTCCCCCCTTGAGGGGGAGTCGGCAAGGCAAGGGCGCAAGCCCGCAGCCGCGCCGGTGGGGGGGGAGCGCCGGCACGGCGCCCAGTCGTCGGGCTGACGCCAGCCCCTTTCCGCATCGAACTGCGCTTTCTGTTGCGGGGGGATGGGTTTTGCTGGTTTGTTGTGCTGGCCTGGTGGGTTTTGAGTGCTGGCTTGGATGGGTTGTGCATGCCTTCCATGGCGCGACTGTGTCGACTTCGATGAGCCCCAGCCTTGCCATCCCTGGCAAGTCGTTCACCCCTCAGAAAGCTGCGCTTTCTATCGGCTTCGCCGGTCGGCCCTCACCCAGTGGCCTGACGATGCCGATCTGGATTCCCCAGTGGCCGGGCTCGAAGGCGCTGGCGCGGTGGGCCATTTCCATTTGCAGCGTCCAGGCGCCCTGGTATTCGAGGCCGAGGCCTGCTTC
>RKSA01000116.1 GCA_007571115.1 Gammaproteobacteria bacterium | reverse complement strand
TGTGAAAAAGGCAGGTTGCAAGGTGAAGATGGAGGACGCACCGAAGCCGCGATTGGTCATCGATTTCGACAAGCCAGGTGCGCCCCTGAAACCGCCCCAGGCCCTTTGCGACTACCTGTTTGTCGCCGATAGCAATGATGGGGCTGACTGGATCGCGCCGCTGGAGCTCAAAAGTGGGTATCTCAAGTCGTCGGAGGTCATCAGGCAGCTTCGTGCAGGCGCTCGCGTTGCCGAGGAGCTGGTTCGGCCGGACGCGAACGTGAGGTTCCGCCCTGTCGTCGCAGTGGGTGGTCGAAAATCGAAAAAGCAAAGAAACCTCTTGAGGCGCAAAGAAAATCGCATCAAGTTCCATGGGCGCTCGGAGCCCGTCCGAGTGATTTCGTGCGGAGATAAATTGACCAGGGCACTCGATCAATGAGCGTTCCGCAAAAAAGCTGATCGAGACGGCCGCCCCGTTCGATGCGATCAACGCAGCCTTGCCGCTTTCCGGGCTTCGACTTGCACGCGCAGCCGCCAGATCAGGCTCTGGGCACGCAGGTGCCGGCCAGATTCGGGCGCTGGCCGGTTTTTGTGCTATCTTGGCGGTTCTCGGTCAAGGAAGTTTTCTGCGATGGGCAAATGGAAGGGAGAGGTGCCTTTCCTGTGGAGGCTGCACGCGCACGATGAGGAAGGTGCCTGTTCGGTGGCCATGGTCGTTCCTGGCTCGAGCGATTCCCGGCCTTTCGACCTGACCATCGAGACCGGCATTCAGCGCCTGATTGCCGATTCCGAGTCATCCGGGAGCGACGGCAGCGACGAGGGCGAAGAGCTCCTCGAATGGAACCAGAACGATGTCGATCTGTTCCTGCGCCTGATCCAGCAGCGCCAGCTCGGTCGTGGTGCTGGCGCTTCGGATATCTTGCGCCTTGACCTGACCGATCCGGAAGTCATCGAGATCGTCCACATCGTCGCCGCCGCGAGCTTCGGTTTTCCCTATCTCCCCGAAGGCGCACTGAGGGAATCGGTCGGCGAGTTTCCGCGCTACGAAGCCGAGGTGGGAGGGCTTGCTTCCCTGAACACCGTGTCCGGATTCGTTTCCTGCGTGGTCGTGGAAGTCGCCGAGGAGGAAGTCGCCTGCGTATTGCTTGACGACTTGCCAGTCGAAGGCGCAAGCGGCGACGCAAGCCTCTGTCGCAACGACCTCGTGGTGGTGGGCCGCACCGACGTGCTGCACCCCGAGTTCGCCCTTCCCGGCGAGCGCCCCGAATCGGCGCTTCTGCACTAGCTCGCGAGTTGCCGCAGCGCACAATTGCCCATGGAACCCTTGCGAGACCGAATCAGCCGGCGCCGGGTGCTCGCCATCATTTCTCATCCCGACGCAGGCAAGACCACGATCACCGAGAAACTGCTGCTGCTCGGTGGCCACATCCAGGCCGCCGGCACGATCAAGGGCCGCAAGTCCGCCAGGCTGGCGACTTCGGACTGGATGCGCATGGAACAGGAGCGCGGCATCTCGGTGACTTCGTCGGTGATGCAATTCCCCTGGCGCGATCGCGTGGTCAACCTGCTCGACACCCCCGGCCACGAGGATTTCTCCGAAGACACCTATCGCGTGCTGACTGCGGTCGATTCGGCGCTGATGGTCGTCGACGGCGCCAAGGGAGTGGAAGACCGAACGATCAAGCTGATGAATGTCTGTCGGCTTCGCGACACGCCACTATGCACTTTCGTCAACAAGCTCGACCGGGAAATTCGCGACCCCGTCGAACTGCTCGACGAGATCGAAAGCGTGCTCGGCATCCGTTGCGCACCGATCAACTGGCCCCTTGGCATGGGCAAGGAGTTCAAGGGCCTGTACCATCTCGCGACCGATTCGATCACGCCGTTCCCCGCTGCGCAACAGCAACGGACTGCGGCGCCGCCGCGTATCGACGGGATCGATCGCGAGCAGGCACGCGAGTTGCTTGGCGATTGGCACGAGCGCGCTTGCGAGGAAATCGAGCTCGTGCGAGGCGCTGCTGCCGAGTTCGACCGGCAAGCCTATCTTGCCGGCGAGCTGACTCCAGTGCATTTCGGCACCGCGCTCGCCAATTTCGGCGTTCGCGAATTGCTCGATGACTTCGTCGAATGGGCGCCGCCGCCCCGAAGCCGCGCCGCCGAAAGCCGCGAAGTCGTCGCGCTGGAAGAGAATTTCTGCGGCTTCGTGTTCAAGATCCAGGCCAACATGGACCCGAAACACCGTGACCGCATAGCCTTCTTGCGCATCTGCTCGGGCGAATACCGCCCGGGCATGAAATTGCGCCATTGCCGCCTCGGCAAGAGCATCCGTGTCGGCGAGGCGCTCACTTTCATGGCGAGTGGCAGGGAACTCGCCGGCAATGCCGTCGCTGGCGACATCATCGGCTTGCACAATCACGGCGCGATTCAGGTCGGCGACACGTTCAGCGCCGGGGAAGACCTCAAGTTCAAGGGCATACCGCATTTCGCCCCGGAGCTGTTTCGCCGCATCCGCCTGCGCGACCCGCTGAAAGCGAAACAACTGCAAAAGGGCATTGCGCAATTGGCCGAAGAGGGCTCGATGCAAGTGTTCGCGCCATTGCGCAATAACGACTTGCTGATCGGCGCCATCGGCAGTTTGCAGTTCGAGGTCGTCACGTATCGGCTCAAGGAGGAATATGGTGTCGATTGCAGCTACGAGCCCGTCCCAGTGCAGTTCGCGCGCTGGGTCGATAGCGAGGACGCCGCGCAACTCGAACGCTTCCGCAACAGGCATCACGATCATCTGGCACGCGATGCCGGCGGCCACCTGGCGTACCTCGCGCCAAGCCGGATCAATCTCAACCTGACCATGGAAAAATGGCCCGAGATCGCTTTCCACGCGACCCGGGAGCATTGAGCCGGCATGGAATTCGAGTTGCAAGGAGTTGACGGCAAGGCCCGCGCCGGATTGTTGCGATTCGCCTGCGGCGAAGTGCGCACCCCCGCCTTCATGCCGGTGGGCACCTATGGCGCGATCAAGGGCCTGAGCCCCCGCGAGCTCGAAGAGACCGGCGCCGAAATGATGCTCGCCAACAGCTTCCATCTGCTGCTGCGGCCAGGGCCGGAAATCATCCGCGAACACGGCGGCCTGCATCGCTTCATGGGCTGGCGCCGACCGATTCTCACCGATTCGGGAGGCTTCCAGGTGTTCAGCCTTGGCGCCATGCGCAAGATCACCGAGCAAGGCGTTGCATTCCGTTCGCCGGTCAATGGAGATAAGGTCATGCTCGGCCCCGAATCGGCGATCGCCTTGCAACAGCGGCTCGGCGCCGATGTCATCATGGTGTTCGACGATTGCACCGCATACCCGGCGAGCATCGAGCAGGCGCGGCAGTCGATGGAACTCTCCCTGCGCTGGGCGTCGCGTTGCCGCAAAGCCCATGGCGACCATCCTGCGGCCCTGTTTGGAATCATCCAGGGCGGCATGTATGCTGAGTTGCGCGAGCGTTCCTTGCAGGGCCTGCTCGAACTCGACTTTCCCGGTTACGCCATCGGTGGCCTGTCGGTAGGCGAGCCAAAGCACGAGATGGCTGCGGTGGTCGAGCAATGCGCGGGCCTGATGCCCCAGGATCGGCCGCGCTATCTGATGGGGGTCGGCACTCCGGAGGACATCGTCAACGCTGTTTGCCAGGGAATCGACATGTTCGACTGCGTGATGCCGACGCGCAACGCCCGCAACGGTCATCTGTTCACGAGCTGCGGCCTCGTGCGAATTCGCAACAGCCGCTATCGCGACGACACCGGCCCCCTCGATCCAGGCTGCCACTGCTACACCTGCCGCAATTTCAGCCGTGCCTATCTGCACCATCTCGACAAATGCGGGGAAATGCTCGGCGCACAATTGAACACCTTGCACAACCTCCACCATTACCGGCAATTGATGGCACAATTGCGCGAGTCGATCGAGCAGCGGCGGTTGCGCGACTTTGTCCTGCGGTTCCG
>RKSA01000033.1 GCA_007571115.1 Gammaproteobacteria bacterium | reverse complement strand
GATGGAAGCCTTTCGGTGTGGCACGGCCCGCAGCTGCTGCAGCGCTACGCCGCAGACGGCAGCCCCCTTGCGGGGGACATGGAAAATGCTGTCTGAGCGGTGCGTCTCCGGTGCGTCCGGCCCGGACGGCGCGGGCTCTTCCTGCCATCGACAGCGGCATGGCCAGGGCGACCGCCGCCGGGTGAGCGCCAGGAGCCGGAGACCGTGCCGATCCTCGAGCAGCCGGGGGCCAAGCCCCCGGTCCCCCTCCCTCGCCGGGAGGCAGGGAAGCCGGCACGCACCAGGCCAGGTTCCGCTTGCTGCCCGACATCGAGCGGCTCCTCAGGCCGGGAACCGGCTTCGCCATCCTCGATGCGAGTCTGAACGGGAGAGCCATCCCAACACGAAACGAGCCTGAAAATTGATGTCCGCGCGGTGCTTTTCCAGCGCAAAACCCATGCCGAAAATATCACATATATTATTGGACGAGAGAAAGAGCCGATCCAGCCTGCCGGGTGCCGATCTGGTCGGATTCGGGAGCGATGATGATGGCGATTGCTTTGCGTTTGGGGAGGTGAAGACATCCACTCAGCGCAAGTATCCGCCCGGGGTGATGCATGGGCGCTCAGGTTTGCGACAGCAACTGGAAAACCTACGGGATGACCAGTTCACCCGCGACGGCCTTGTGAGATATCTTGCTCACCGGGTCGGGATCGAGTCATGGCGACCGCTGTTCGAGCGGGCCGTGTCCCGGTATCTGCAAAACACGTCGGACGTCCAGCTCTATGGGGTTCTGGTCCGCGACGTACCGCCTCGCCAGGACGACTTGCTGGCTCTGGTCAGCAGCCTTGGCACCGAGTGTCCGGCAGGAATGCGCATCGAGATTGTTGCGCTCTATCTGCCGGACGAGCGCCTGAACGGCATTGGCGCGAAAACGATTGCGCAGCGAGCGGGAGCGGGACGATGAGCCTTTCCAGCCAGGCGTTGGAGGAGCTGAACCAGCATTGGGCGGTTTCTGCCATAGGCCCTGTCAAAGTCAAGCGCGCAAGTGATGTGGCCCGGCAACGTCTGGCGCGGCAGGCCGTGGGCGTGCAGGTCGACTTTTCCTTCGCCCAGCAGGCGACAGAGGCGGAAGATCAGGCGCTGCTGGAACGAGTGGCGCTAGCCTTCGAGTTGGCTGCCGTTGAGGGTCTCGACGAACTCAGCCGCCCAGCCGGAGACGACAAACACATCAGGGAGCAAGCGGTAGCAGCTTCATTCCGCGCCTTCGACATGCGTCGGCTACTCCCCGTCCCGGCGAAGACTCCTGATCGCCTGTTTTTCGTGCTGCAAATTTCAGCGATCGCCTATTGTGGCGATCGCTGGTCGGATCTGCGGCGCTGGCATCGCGAGCAGGCTGAAGCGCTGGCAGTTCCCAGTGTTGCGAACGTCGAATGGGATCGCAGGCTTCTATACAGACTGTTCGACTGCTGGGTTCGGCTGTTCCGCAAGCAGGGATGGGATGATCTTGATCGTATCCGAGTGCACGCGGCTCGCGGTGCCGCTGAAGCAGGCAAGCAGGGATGGGATGATCTTGATCGTATCCGAGAGATCATCGCCGGACTGCGACAGGATCAGCAAATTCACGAGCAACGCCGCCTGGAAAACGGCTCGGAAGCGATGGATCGAGCCATCGCATTCAGGCTGGCTGCCCTCTATCATTGGGCCAAGAGCACGGAGACGCTCGCCAGATACATCCTCCAAGGCGAGCCCGGCGATCCGTTCGGTACGCTGGACAAGCACTTCGAGGCTGGAATCCAGGCTGCGGCTGCATCGGGGGACGCTCAGCACGAAATGGTGCTTCGCTGGCTCCATGCGACGGCCCGGATCATGGTGACGAATTCTCTTTGGTGGGCGACGCGGTCCGTCAATTCAAAAACTTCGGAGTTTGTTCGTTCGCTTACGCACCGGGAGCATCGGGCAATGTTCGAGCTTCTTCCGCCGCAGCGCGCCGCACTACTCGAACAGGGGCTGCTCGACCAGGCAAAGACTGCCATCGTCGTTGACATGCCCACTTCAGGCGGGAAAACGCTGCTTGCACAATTTCGCATCCTTCAGGCCTTGAACCAGTTCCAGGCGGACGGCGGCTGGGTTGCATACGTTGCGCCGACCCGGGCGCTATCGGCGCAAATCACCAGGCGACTGCGGATCGACTTCGAGCCCATCGGATTGCGCATCGAGCAGTTGACCGCAGCAGTCGAGGTTGACGCTTTCGAGGAGGAGCTGCTTGCCGATCAGGGGCGGCCTTTCGATATGCTGGTCGCAACGCCCGAGAAACTGTCGCTGGTAATCCGAACCAGGAAGGTTGATCGCCCTCTTGCGCTATTGGTGATGGATGAAGCGCACAATCTGGAATCCGAAGGCCGGGGCTTGCGGATCGAGCTGTTGCTAGCGACGGTCAAGCAGGATTGCCCGCAAGCGAACTTCCTCTTGTTGATGCCCTACGTTGAGAGAGCGGAGTCGGTGGCGCGCTGGCTGGCGCGGGATATCGATGCAGGCAATGCGATCAGTCTCGGAGCCGTTCCGTGGAAGCCGAACGAGCGGGTTATCGGCCTGTACCGGGCGGTCGCGGATGCCAGTGAGCGCGCTGGTTGGCGCCTGGAATTCGAGACGCTCACAGCGACTGAAAAGGCCATGCCACTTTGCGGAACACATCGCGTCGCAGGCGTCAGGCCGATTGATGTGCCAAAGAGCCAAGTGCTCACGAAAGGAGAGCAGAAAGGGCTTGGGTTGCAAACGGTCGGCATGGGAGTTGCGATGTCGGCGAGGGGAACAAGCATTGTGGTTGCCAACCGCATTTCCACTGTGTGGAAGATGGCAGAGGAAGCGGAACGCCGCCTCCCCGAGCTGGATGTGTCCCGGGATGTAAAGCTGGTGCAGGATTTCCTGCGCACCGAGATCAGCGCTGACTTCAAGTTGATTGGCATGCTCGAAAAAGGAGTTGGCGTGCATCACGCTGGACTGTCTGACGATGTGCGCGCGCTGATGGAATGGCTCGCGGAAAGTGGCAAGCTTCGGCTGCTATGCGCGACTTCGACAATCGCGCAAGGCATCAACTTCCCGGTTTCATCGGTCTTTCTCGCCTCGCGCTTCGTGCCGCAAGGAAGGAACTCGGTGGAGATCACGCCACGTGAGTTCTGGAATCTCGCAGGGCGTGCAGGACGGATTGACCACGATAGCGTCGGCGTTGTCGGTCTGTGCGAGGGGAAAGATCGCGATGCGTTACTCGAGTTCGTCAGCAGGAACACGGGAGCGCTTGTTTCCCGCCTCGTGGTGCTGCTCGACGAGCTTGCCGGGCAAGGGGAATTGGCGCAATTGTCGGAAGTGCTCTGGAAGGATCAATGGGAGGATTTTCGATGTTATATCGCCCATCTTTGGGCAGAGAAGAAAAATCTTGATGCGGTTCTGGCAGATTCCGAACTGCTGCTGAGGCAGACCTATGGATACACCGCAATGCGGAATGATCCGCAGCAATCGGAAAAGGCAAAGGCGCTGCTGGATGCTACGCGGAGCTACGCGCGCAAACTGGCGGAAATGCCGGAAGGAACGGCTGAGCTTGCAGACTCGACCGGTTTTTCGCCCGAGGGGATCGGCAAAGCGATGAACGGAATGCGAAGCCTGGAAAAGAGACTCACCGCATCCGACTGGGCACCGGAAAGCCTGTTCGGTAGCGGCGGCAGAATGGCAGACCTGTTCGGGGTCATGTTGCAAGTTCCGCAGCTCCAGCAGAACCTGGCCGAACTGGGCAGCGAGGGGTTTGACGGAAACCGGATATCCCAAATCACCAACGACTGGGTGAATGGCAAAGGACTCGCCGCGATCGCGAGAGAGCATTTCCATCAGGAAAAGGACGACGAGAGTGGCACCGCCGCACTGACGGATGCTTGCAGGGCGATCTATCGAACCATCATTAACAGCGGAACCTGGGGTGTTTCGGCGCTT
>RKSA01000121.1 GCA_007571115.1 Gammaproteobacteria bacterium | reverse complement strand
AGTGATCGTTGAAGAGACCCTGGCCTATGACATGGGTCGCATCCGCGATGTCCGGCAAGGCCCCGACGGCTACATCTATCTTGTCATTTCGGATCGCAACGGTGATGAAGCGACTCCGATAGTCCGCCTGGAACCCGTGGCGGATTGAGATTCGCGCCGAAAAATGCTTGAATGGGAATGCCTCGCGGCACTCGCATTCATCCTCGGTGCCGCCCCGCGATCTGGCCCGCTGACTCGATGACTGAAACCGCAGCCCCGCAAGTGTCCGCTTCCTGGCGCGACTACTACGAGATGTGCAAGCCCCGCGTGGTCATGCTCATGCTGCTGACCTCGCTGGCGGGAATGCTGCTCGCCGTGCCGGGGATGGTCCCCTGGCGCATCCTGCTGCTCGGCAATCTCGGCATCGCCTTGGTGGCGGGTGCCGGAGCGGCAGTCAACCACCTCATCGACCGGCGCATCGACCGCGTCATGCGGCGCACTTCGGGCCGCCCGCTACCCCAGGGCCGGGTCGAGCCATTGCAGGCGGCGATCTTCGCCTTGCTGCTTTGCGCGAGCGGCATGGCGATCCTGCTGATTTGGGTCAACCCGCTCTGCGCATGGCTGACGCTCGGCTCCTTCGTCGGCTACGCCTTCATCTACACCGGCTGGCTGAAACATGCGACGCCGCAGAACATCGTCATCGGCGGCCTGGCGGGAGCGATGCCGCCATTGCTCGGCTGGTCGGCGGTGACGGGAACGATCGAGGCCGATGCGCTGGTGCTGGTATTGATCATCTTCGCCTGGACGCCGCCGCATTTCTGGGCGCTGGCGATCCACCGCAAGGACGAATATGCGCGTTCCGGAGTGCCGATGTTGCCCGTGACCCATGGCGAGCATGCGACCCGGGTGCATATCGTCGTCTATACCGTCATCCTGGTCGCTTTCAGCGTCATCCCCTGGCTGACCGGCATGGCTGGCTGGCTGTATCTCGCTGCGGCACTGCTGCTCGGCGCCGGGTTCCTGTACTGGTCGGGGCGCCTGATGTTTCGCCCCAGGCCCGATATCCCGATGCGAACTTTCGGCTATTCGATCTTCTATCTCGCCTCGCTGTTCTCCGCCTTGCTGGCGGACCACTACCTGGTCTGAGCGGGCCCATGGCTGCCATGCGACCGTCTCGAAGCTTCTGGATCGCATTCGCCTTGCTGAATGCGCTGCTGCTTTCGCTGCTTTTCGCGCTCTGGCAATTTCGCGCCGAGCGCGCCGAGCTGGCGCTTCTCGACGAGCTCGGAGCGGCCCTCTACCCCGAGCCGATTCCGCTGGCGCAGGTCGAGCTGACCGATCACCGTAGCCAGCCTTTCGAACTCGAACGGATGCGCGACACCTGGAGCCTCGTGTTTTTTGGCTTCAGCAACTGCCCCGATATGTGCCCTGCAACTCTTGCCCAGCTCGAGCGCTTCTATCGCGACTATCGTGACGAGCCGGCGCTGGCGCAGCCTCCCGTGCAAGTCCTGTTCGTTTCCGTCGATCCGGCCGACACTCCCGAGATCATCGCCGAGTATCTCGGAGGCTTCCATGCCGATTTTGTCGGCCTCGCCGGGAGCGTCGACGCAGTACACGGTTTTGCCGGCCAATTGTTCGTCAACACCGGAATGGCCGGGCACGGCGGCCATGCAGCCCCCCATGCCAGCCCCGACGGCTTCATCAGCCACAGCGTTCACATCGGCGTGATCAATCCCGCTGGCGAGCTCGCCGGGCTGCTGCGTCCGCCCCATCGCGCCGCTTCGATCGCGCAAGCACTCGAGATGATCTTTCAGCGAACCTGAGGCGCGGTTTGCCCTATGGCTGAAATCGAAAAACCTCCCGGGCTGATCCTGGTAGACGGATCCTCGTATCTTTTTCGCGCTTGGCACGGGCTGCCGCCGATGACGACGAGCACGGGCCGCCCGACTGGCGCGATCCGCGGCGTCGTCAACATGATCCGCAGCCTGTTGCGCAAATTCCCAGAAAGCCGCGTCGGAATCGTTTTCGACGCCAAGGGGCAGACCTTCCGCAACGAGATCTATGCCGAATACAAGGCCCACCGGCCGCCGATGCCCGATGACCTGCGCGCCCAGATCGAGCCGATCCAGCAGATCATCGAGGCCATGGGCCTGCCCCTGCTGTCGATCGCCGATGTCGAGGCCGACGATGTGATCGGCACCCTGGCCTTGCAGGCGGGCCGCGACGGAGTCGCGACGCTGATCTCGACCGGCGACAAGGATCTTGCCCAGCTCGTCAACGATCACGTCACCCTGATCAACACGATGAACAGCGAATTGCTCGACCCCCAGGGAGTCGAGGCCAAATTCGGCGTGCGGCCTGGGCAGATCATCGATCTGCTCGCCCTGATGGGCGACAAGTCGGACAATATCCCCGGAGTTCCCGGAGTCGGCGCCAAGACCGCAGCCAAATGGCTCGGGGAATACGGCTCGATGCAAGGGATCATCGCAAATGCCGCAGCGATCAAGGGCAAGATCGGCGAAAAGCTGCGCGCCAATCTCGACGCGCTCGAACTTTCCTGCCGGCTCGCGACGATCCGCGTCGACGTGCCGCTCGAACTAAGCTACCAGCAGCTCGAACGCCAGCCTCCCGACCGGCAGAAGCTGCATGGCCTGTTCAGCGAGCTCGAATTCCGCACCTGGTTGCGCGAGCTCGAGGCTGAAGGAGTCGGCGCCGCTGACGCGCAGCCGGACCCCAGCGAAGCTGCGCACGGCGACCAGCCTCCGGCAGAAACGACGACTGTCGTCATCCGCGATGAAGAAAGCCTCGGCAAATTGCTCGCCGAATTGCGCACCGCTCAGCATTTCAGTTGCAACCTCGAAGCCGAACCAGGCCATTTCCTCGATGCCAGGGTGCTTGGCGTGGCGATTTGCGCCAAGCCTGGCACGGCAGCCTACATCCCCATCGATCATGACCATGACCAAAACCAGGACCAAAACCAGGACCAAAACCAGGACCAGGACAATGCCGGCGAGCAGGGAATGCTGCCCGCCGAACTCGTGTTCAAGGCATTGAAAGCCTCGCTCGAAAACCCGCTGCAAGTGAAATGCGTCTACGACCTCAAGCAGCAGATGCATCTGCTGCAAAATGTCGGCATCGACTTGCAGCCCGTCAAGTCCGACGTGCTGCTCGCGTCCTACGTGGCCAACTCGGTTGCCGTGCGCCGCGAGCTCGATGTCATCGCCCGGCGCTATCTCGATGTCACTCCCAAGGATCTGCTCAGCCTGACCGGCAGCGGTCGTGGCAAGCTAGCGCTGCATCAGGTTCCCATCGACGACTTTGCCGCCTGGGCCGGGCAAAGGGCCGACATGATCCTGCGGCTCGCGGCGATACTCGAGGGGCACTTGCTCGAAAACGGCCAACTGGAAGTGCTGTATCGCCACCTCGAAATGCCGCTGGTTCGCGTCCTGCAACGGATGGAGCGCACCGGCATGAGCCTCGACGTCGCAGCGCTGGCGCGGCAAAGCGGCGAGCTCGCGGGGCAGATCGAGGAGCTGCAACAGGCTGCGGTGGAGCTGGCTGGCGAGCCTTTCAATCTTGCTTCGCCGAAACAGTTGCAAGCCTTGCTGTACGACAAGCTGAAGCTGCCGGTATTGCGCAAGACCCCGACCGGCCAGCCGTCCACTGCCGAGGATGTGCTGCAAGAGCTCGCCGAGCAATACGAATTGCCGCAAATCATCCTGCGGCACCGTTCGCTGACCAAGCTCAAGTCGACGTATACCGACAAGCTTCCCGCCGAGCTGCACCCGCGCACGGGACGCGTCCACAGCAGCTTTCAGCAAGCGGTGGCAGCAACCGGGAGACTCTCGTCGATCGACCCGAATCTGCAAAACATCCCGGTGCGCAACGCCCAAGGGCGCCGGGTCCGCCAGGCCTTTGTCTGCGCACCGGGCCACAAACTGGTGGCTGCGGACTACTCCCAGGTCGAATTGCGCATCATGGCGCATCTGTCAGGCGACCCGGGCC
>RKSA01000204.1 GCA_007571115.1 Gammaproteobacteria bacterium | reverse complement strand
CCGGCCCGGATGGCGACGGCAACGTTGCCCGTGCGCAGGGCTGGGTCGCTCCAGCCACCGACAACGTGGCTCTCGTCAACTGCTACAAACAAGGTGCAGAACAGTTACAACAAGATCACGCATCGACTGGATAACAGCTACGACGACGTGATGAGGGATCTCGGCGTCGACCAGGCCATCGCGACAGGCATCGTACTCACGGGGACAGGAGTTGGTTTGAGCTTGTCTATGCCCACACTGAATCTGCATGGTGTCATGCTCACCCTTACCACCACGATGCTTGTCCTTGATGAAGTGAACCGCCAGTTCAAGGAAGCGAGCGGCGGTGCGGGCTGGTTGCGTGACCTTGCGTATGTTGACCAAGACGCCCAGGCAGACACCAAGGCTGCCGAGTGCGAGCAGCACGTGGCCGATTTCGAGGAGGAAATGGAGGAGTACGAGGAGACCAAGGAGATCAAGGCGGGACTGGAAGGACTGGAATCGGACCTCGAGTTTCTGCTCAGCCCACCGATACCGCCATCCCATCGCGTGGACGACCTCTTCGGCTGGAGGATCATGAACGAAAACTGGTGGAAAAGTGCCAAGGTCCACGTCTACATGGTTGGCAGACCCGATGACTAGGCAATCCGAACCCGGGAGGAACATCGTCATGAAGAAGCGGATCATTGGCTTGCTGGCGCTGGGCGGACTCGCTGCGCTGCTTGCCGTCATGCGAACGCAGGCGCCGGACAACGGGCCGGTTCCCCCGCCCCGGGAAGAGCGCGCCGCCGGGGCCGCCCAGCCGGACGGGCCCGGCCTGCCGTCGCGCAGCACCAGAGACCGGGCCTTCTCCCGGGCGCCCGAGCGGAAGATCACCGGGGCGGACCTGGTTCCGGAGGGCTCGCTTTTGCTCAGCGCGAAACAGGTCGACGAATTCATGGAAAGGTACGCGGCGCGGCTGATGCAGGAGCCGGAAGAGGCCCGGGAGAGCGCCTTTGTCTGGTTGACGCCCGAGATGCGGCGGCGGCGGCGCCTCGACAGGTTCGATCCTGCAGAGCGTGCGGAGCGGAGATACCACAGAGAGGGATGGGGCGGGTTCGTCGAGGGGATCGAGGTGTCCGAGCCGGACCGGCGCAAGGTCAGGGACATGATCCTGCAGCATTTCGCGCATCGGTCGGAACTGATCCACCTGGGGCTCAACGGCGTCCTCGATTTTGCCGAGGCGGCCTCCGCCGCGCCATCGCTGGAGTCGCTCGCCTCGCGGCTTGGGAGCATCCTTTCCGCAAGCCAGATCGACGGGTTCTGGGCGACGCATGAAGCGTACCGGGAGGCGAATCGAAAGAGAGACGAGATCCGGCGCGAGAAACGCATCGCCAACGGCCATGTGGGCATCATCCAAGCGGCGGGCTCGGACGATCTGGCAGCCGTCCGGGCCCATGTCGCTGCGGGGGACGACGTGAACAGGATGACTCTTGACGGGGAAACCTTCCCCCTGGTTGATGCCGCCATACATGGCAATCTCGAAATGGTGCAGGTGCTGCTCGATGCGGGCGCCGACCCGAACCTGCTCACGCAGGACCACTGGCCGACGAGCGCCCTGCGTGTCGCTGCCTCCAAGGGCGACATCGAGATGATCCGCCTGCTGGCAGCGGCCGGCGCCGACCCGAGCCGCGCGGCGGAGCCGGGATCTCCCAAGACGCCCTTGGCTTCGGCGGCGCAAAATGGCTACACCGATGCGGTGCGGGAGTTGCTCGCGCTGGGCGCCGACGCCTCGGGAGAGGCTGGGCAGCATTCCCTGTGGTGGGCGATCAGGCACGGGGACCGGGAGATGGAGCGGATGCTCATCGATGCCGGCGCGAACCATCGCAGCCCGATGGTGATTCTGGAAAGAGCCACACGCGAGGTGGGCCGCCGCCTGGGATACGTCACCGAGCCCAGCGAGCCGGACTAGACGGCGCGGACAGGCAGCGCCGAACGGCTCCCGTCCGCGCTCCCCTTGCCTGATGGATCGTGCCGTGAACGCCCCGAACCCGGAGCGTTCACGGGCTGCTGTGCCTGAATTGGGAGCCACCGGATCTCGCGATCAGCGTCGCAACTGGGGGCGGCTTACGGCAGCTTCTTGCGCAGGATTTTTGAATTGCGGTGCAGGTTGTAGAGCTCGCGGCGCTTGGCGGGCAATTCGGCGAGGGTGGACTGCTCGAATCCGTGGCGCTGGAACCAGTGTTCGGCGCTGACGGTCAAGGCGAGCAAGGTGCTCATTCCTGCGGCCCGGGCCTGCTGTTCGAGAGCTGCGAGCAGGCGTTCGCCGAGGCCCTGGTCGCGATGCCCGGGGTCGATGGCGATGCAGGCGATTTCGCCAAGCTCGCTTGATACCGGATAGAGCGCTGCGCAGGCGATCAGGGTGTTTTCCCATTCGATGATGCGGAAATTGCCGATTTCGTTCTCAAGCAGTTCCCGGGGCCGGCCGACGAGCGAGCCGTCTTCTTCCAGCGGCGCGATCAATTGCAGGATGCCCGGCACGTCGGCAAGTTGCGCCGGTCGCAGCACTTGGGGCTCGTCGCGGCTGAGCAATGTGCCGCTGCCCTCGCGGGTAAACAGTTCCTGCAACAATGCGCCGTTGTTCCGGCAAGCGATCAGATGGCAGCGCGGCACTCCGCCCCGGCAGGCGCGCAGGGCCGCTTGCAGGCCGAGGCCGGTGCAACGCGCATCGGCATCACTCTTGCCGAGCAGCCGCCTGCGCTGGCGCTCGGCTTCGGCGACGCTGATCGTTGGCAGCACCGTGCCGTCCTCCTCGCGCACGCCATCGCCGGGGACGAACACGACGAGCTTGTCGGCGCCGAGCGCGAGCGCTGTTGCGCTGGCGACTTCTCCCGCCTGCAAGTGGAACACCTCGCCGGTGATCGAATAGCCGAGGCAGGGCAGTAGCACGATCTTGCCCTGGTCGAGCTCGCTGCAAAGCGCTGCATCGTCGATCTTGCGGATCTTGCCTGCGTATTGCAGATCCACGCCATCGACGACTCCGGCAGGCCTCGCATTGATGAAATTGCCTCGGCGCACGGGAACATCGGCGCCGTGCATCGGCGACTTGCTCGTTCCCTGGGAAAACATCGCCTCGATGACGATGCCGATTCCTCCCGCGCGCTGCCTGATTTCTGCCATCGCCTCGGCATCGGTTGCCGCAGCCGGCGCTCCGGAGGCGGTCTCGAGGTCGCCGGTTTCATCGCCGTGAACGACGACGATTCTTGCACCGAGGCCGTGCAACAGGCTCAGGTCGCAGATGATATTCGGCAGATTGGCGGACTCGAGCGCCTCGCCATGCAAGACGATGACGAAGGTCTTGCCACGATGGGCATTGATGTATGCCGCCGCCGAGCGGAACAGCCCGATCATTCGCTCACTTTCCATCGGCGCTGCAAGAACGGTCAGTTCCCGGCTTTCGCCATTGCCTCGGCGGCCTCGCTGGTCTTGGCCGCCATGATGAAGTCGTTCCGGTGCAGACCCTTGATCTTGTGCGTCCACCACAGCACGGTGACCTTGCCGTATTCGACCAGGATCGCCGGATGATGGTCGTGTTCCCCCGCGAGAGCGGCGATTCGGCGCGAGAACTCGAAGGCCTCGTCGAAGTCGGCGAAGCGGAATTCCCGCCCAAGCTGGTCGACTTCCTGGTAGGTCTGCATCCGCCAGCCAGGAATCTCGGCCATCAAGCCCTGGGCTTCGTCGCTGGATACCTTTGCTGCGCCAATTTGGCAGGGCTCGCAACGCGATTCCCGCAATTCCCTCGATTCCCCGTTCATGTGAATTCCCCCAGAATGCTGTCGAGCAAGCGATAGCCGCGATCACTGGCACGGACTCGACCGCCATCGAGTTCGAGCAAGCGTCGCCCCGCCAGACATTCTAGCCGTTCCTCGACGGCGCCGAAAGAGAGCCCGGTGCGGCTTTCGAACTGTGCGGAAGCGAATCCCCGGCGCAGGCGCAGGGCGTTCATGAGAAATTCGAGCGCTCGCTCGTCTTG
>RKSA01000042.1 GCA_007571115.1 Gammaproteobacteria bacterium | reverse complement strand
TCCTGCCGCTGTCCCCGGCCATGAAGAGGTCCGTGGATCGAGCTGGATCCGCCGGGCACCCGCCCGCTCCGCTACGCGAGCGAGGGTGTACTCGGCAATCGGGAGCTCCGGATGTTTGGCCCGAGCTTCGCGGAGGAACTGGAGGGCGGCGTCCGTGTTCTGCGTAGTCAGGTGGTGCTGAGCCCACAGAGCGGCGAGGGCCGGGTGACCTGGGGCCGCTTCCCAGCCGGCTTCGAGCGCCGCTTGCGCGCGCGCAATTTGGCAACCGCAGTCTCGTTGCGCGCATCGCAGGCAAGATGGAAGCCTCCGAGGCCCTTGACCGCGACGATTTCGCCGCGCTCGATCAGGCCGGCGACGGCGTCGGTATCATCGAGCATGGAAAAGCTGTCGAAGCTGACCGGGCGGCCGTCCATTCGCTCGAGGCGCACCTTGGGTCCGCAGCGGTGGCAGGCGACGGGTTGCGCGTGGAAGCGCCGGTCGTCGGGATCGGCGTATTCGCGTTCGCAGTCGGGGCACATCGCGAAAGGCGCCATCGTCGTGTTGCTGCGGTCGTATGGGGCGCGCTCGACGACGCTCAGGCGCGGGCCGCAATTCGTGCAATTGGCGAAGGGATAGCGGAAGCGGCGCTCGAAAGGGTTGAGGATTTCGGCGAGGCAGTCGGCGCAGGTCGCGGCATCGGGGCTGACCGCAGTGCGCATCGTTCCCGACTCGCTGGCGACGATGGCGAAATCGTCGAACGGCTCGTGCTCGTGTTCCTGGAGAACCGCGATGTCGTCGATTCGCGCCAATGGCGGCGCTGCAGCTCGCAGATGCGCGACAAAGCCTTCGAGTTCGGCGCGGCTCGCGTTGAGCGCGATGCTGACTCCGTCGTTGTCGTTGCGCACCCATCCCGTGCAGCGGGAATCCCGCGCCACGCGCCAGACAAAGGGCCGGAAACCGACTCCTTGCACGAGGCCGGTGACGCGGATCCGCCACGTCGCAGTGGAGCGGCCTGCCTGTTGCGCTGCCAGAGTCATGGTGCCACCCGCCAAAGCAGGACGCGGTTGTTTCCCGAGTCGGCGACCGCCGCCAGATCGCCCCAGGTGGCGATTCCGTAAGGCCAGCACAGGCTGTCGCGGCAGGGCGCCTGCCAGCGATTGTCGCCCTTGGCGGCAAAATCGGGCTGACCGGTGAGGAAGCCGGCCGCCGTGCCTTCCTGGAGCTCATCGATGCGCCAGCCGATCAGCCGCGAGTTGGCGGTGTCGGCGGCAAGCAGGCGAGCACCGCTCGTGGCGAGGCCGTAGGGCATGTTGACCACGCCTGCATTTGGCGAGTAAGCGCCGCCGTTGTGCTCGCAGGAATTGAAGCCCGGCTGGCCAAGAACGAAATCGCAAGGTGCGCCGTTCGCTTGCGGCCACTCGCGCCAAACCATGATGCGGTTGTTGCCGGCATCGGCGACGCAGAATCCTCCCTCGATGGCGGCGAGCCCGTGGGGCCAGCGCATTCCCACAGCGTTGACGCCGGTGCCGGCATTCTCGTCGCGGCTGGCAAAATCGGCCTGGCCGAGCACCTCGTCGGCCGGCTGCCCGTGGCGAACCGGCAGCTCGTGCCAGATCAGCACCCGGCGATTGCCCGTATCAGCGACGAGCAGCCGCTCGCCGATGATCGCCACGCCATAGCACCAGTGCAAGGTTGCCGCCGTTGCGCCGCCGCCGCGATTGGCCTGATTCTCGTGGAAATTCTCTTGCCCGAGAACGATGTCGGCTGGAACGTTGCTTGCTCGCGGCAGGCCGTGCCAGATCAGCACCCGGTGGTTCCAGGCGTCGGCGACAGCGAGCACGTCCGCGCCGCTCGCAACGCCAGTCGGAACGTTCAGCGAATTCGCTCCCGGATACGCCTTGCCATTGCGGCCTTCGTGGCCGAAATCGGGCTGGCCAATCTGCCAGTCGGCAGGTGCATGGTCCTGATCGGAAAGGCGCTGCCAGATCATCAGCCGGTGATGGCCCGTGTCCGCGACGTACAAGGGCCCGTCGGACCCGGCGAGGCAAACTCCCCGGGGGCCGAACAGCATGTCGGCCCGGGGGGCAACGGGCTCGGTCGAGCCGAATTCGCCAGCGCGGCCGCCAACGATTCGCAATGGGCCGCGCGGGTCGAGCAGGGGCAGTGCGGCAGGCATCCCGGGCATTTGCGCTGCGGCAAGATCGTGGGCCGTTGTCGACAGTCTGACTCGCATCGCCACCTCTCGCTAACTCGTCAGTCGCACTTCGACTCGCTCGCCGGCGACCCGCACCGCGTGCATGCGCAGTTGCACTTCGGGGGCCGTCAGGCATTCCCCCGAAGCGAGCAGGTACTCGAATCCATGGTGGGGGCAGGCGATCTTGCCATCGCGCACCGGGCCATCGCTGATCGGCATCCCCATGTGCGCACAGGAATCCTGGAAGCAACTGACGAGTTGGCCTTGCTTGCTGAGCACCACGGGCTCGGAGGAAACCCGCCGGGCAAGAATCCCGCCTTCGGGGATTTCGTCGAGGGTCGCGGCGAAGCACCAGTCGGCGGTCGCTGCCTGGGCGAACGGGCTGACGAAGCGCAGCGCATCGGTGCCGTTCGCCTGGGCGGAAAGCCCGCGAACCTGGCGGATTTCGCTGATCTCGGGGCAATGCTCCCTGATCGCGGCCTTGACGCCGGCCTCGAAGGTCTGCATCGAGGCCGGGCAGCCGTTGCAGTTGCCGCTGAAGCGGACTTCGGCTGCATCCGGGGGAATCACCGCGACGAGTTCGACGTTGCCGCCATGGGAGGCGAGCATCGGGCGGATCGAATCGAGCGCGAGCTCGACGCGTTCCTGCAGGCTCGCCTTGAGCAGTCCGTGCTGACGCAGCACGCCGTACAGCAGCGGCTCTTCGACGGCCCGGCGCAATGCCGCCATCGCGGCGGGCTCGCCCTGCAAGGCAGCGATCAGCCTGCGGAACGCCTCCTTGTTGAGATCGTCGAGCGACTGCCGATACGCGCGAACGGCGCCTTGCTGCTCGCTGCTCCACCCCGCCACGACTTTCTCGAGCCGCGCGATGTCGCCGAGCAGCCTTGCCAGTTGCTGGTCAGGCGAGTCGTCGGGGGTGATCGTCGGCTGTTGCTCCATGGCGTGTCACCGATACTTGAGATCCTTGAACAGCCAGGGCTGGGCGAGGCCGCCGAAGAACCCGCCGGCAGCGGCGCAAACCCACATCGGCAGGCCAGCGAAAGCGAGCCCGAACACGATGACGAAGGCGAGGGCGACTCCGGTCGCCAACTGCCGACACACCATCGCCGGGTTCTGGAACAGCTTGCCCTGGAAAAACAGCGTGATCGAGCTTTTGAGCATTTCCCACATGCCTCCGGCCCTCCTCAAAGCAGCATGGTCGCAACGAGCACGCCAGCGATGACTCCGGGGATTCCGGCCAACGGGCCGTAGAAGGCGCCCATCATCGTTGCCAGTTCCCTGCCGATCACCGCGCCCCCCGTCACGAGTCCGCCGATCGCGCCACCGATGATCGACGCTCCCGCGCCGATGGCGATGGCCGCCAGGATTGATGCAATTGTTGGATCCATCTTTCTTCTCCTCTTCGGTTTCGGTTTCGGTTTTCCGTATCCAGTGCCCGGTATCGAGCATTCAATGTTGCATGACCGGCGCGACGGCGCCATTGCCGCGCGGAGCGCCGTTCGCGCCGGTTTCGCTTGCGAGTCCGGCGATGATTTCGCGAATCGCCCGGCTCTTCTCGGTGGCGCCGGCGCACTGGAAAATCGCCAGGGCCTCGCGATAGCTGGCGAGCGCCTCGACCGCGTGGCCGGGGTTGCCGTGCTCCGGATGCTCGGCGTCGTCCGGCAGGTTCAACAGGCAGTTGGCGCGGTTGCAGATCGTGTTGGCATATTCCATGGGAGTGTCGCGGCGAGTTCGCACCTTGAGCGCCTCGTCGTAGGCGTCGAGGGCGCGCAGATTGTTCTCGAAGGCGTGGCTGCTCGAAGCGTATTGCAGGGCATTGCCGAGATTGTTCTGCAACATCGCGTATTCGCTGGGATGATCGATGATGTTGACGATCTTCAGGCCCTCCTCGAAAGACTGCACCGCGAGCGCCTCGCGCATTTTCGCGCGCTGGTCGGAGAAGGGAATCGACAGGAACAGGGTCGCCAGGTTGTTTTGCAAGATCGCGAATTCCCGGGGGAAGCGCGCTGCGTCAAAAGTTCGCAGGGATCTCTGGTAGGCCGAAATCGCCTCGGTGACTCCCGCCTTGTTCATTCCCACCAAGGACTGCAAGGCGAGGCCGAGGTTCATTTCGAGCTCGGCGAGCTCTTCAGGGCTGCCGGAAGCGCCGAGCACGTCTCTCGCCTGCTCGAAGGCTTGCCGCGCCCGGAGCAGGTTGTCGGCATCTTCGGCTGGCGCGGCCTGCAATGCAGTGCCAAGCCTCGCCAGCACCCTGGCGCCGAGCAATTGCTGCTCTGGCGGGCATAGTTCGAGAGCTTTTTCGTACAGACCGATCGCCTGCTGCAAATGGTCTGCGGACTTGGGGCGCTGCTGCAAGCCCATGGCGATCTCCATGAGCATCTCGACTTTCTCGCCCGGGCTGGCGTCTTCGGTCTCGATCGCCGCCAGGGCCGCTCGCACTTCGGCGTCGACCCGCGCGTCCATCATTCGGCACTCCTGAACAGGCACTCTTGAATCGGCACGAACTGGCGAGTCTAGCAAGGGCAAATCGATATGTCTATGCCCTTTTCATTGTGTAAACATTATTTGCAGTTTGCGAAAAAACCTTCTGCGATCAAGGCCGCTCGCCGACTCGACCAGCGCGGTTCGAAACGGGTCTCCAGCGTATCGTCCATGGCCGCTGCCGGGCTTGCTGCATTATCAGCCGAATTGCGGCGGAAGAAATCGGCGGCATCGATCACGCGGTCGCCGGCGCTGTTGCGCAGCTTGATCAGATAACCGCCAGCGGCAGCGTGGGCGACGGGCATGATGAGCAGATCCTCAGCGTCGCGCAGCAGGATGACGGTCTCGAGCTTGCGGAAGTAGCGCTCGTGCAAGGCGGCATCGAAATACAGATTGCCGCGGCGCAAGCTCATCGAGGCGCAAGAGCCGTTGCCGCTCATGGCGGCGGCGCCTCCAGACCTTCGAGCTGCGTCCTGAGTTTTGCGACGACCTTGTCGGCGGCTGCAGAGACGACCTCGCTCAGCTCGGTGCCGAGGCCGAGATTGGCGGCTTCGATCAAGAACACCGTCACGTCCTTGGGGAATTGCTCCTTGAAGATGCGCTTTCCGGCATAGAGCGCATGATCCCAGCGGAAATCGTGCAGGTTGAAGCTTTTGCCAGGTCGGCCTTCGAGCTCGCTTCCCGGAACTTCGAAAACCGTGCCAGCCTCGGCGCCGCTGCGGCTCGCGTCGACGATCACGAGCCGACTCGCCCCCCGCGCCTGGAACATGACCTCCATGCCGGCGGTGCCGGCATCGAAGATGCGCACCCCGGCAGGCAGGCCGTCCAGGGCGAGCAAGCGCCGGACGATGACGACGCCGACGCCGTCATCGCTGCGATTGAGGTTGCCGCATCCGATGATCGTCAGCAAGGGGAACCGCTCCGGGGCGCTCGCCGCGAAACCGCTAGATTCGCCAGAGTCGGCACGACCAGTCGGGTTCGACGGGGATGTCGAGCTCTGGCAGTTCGCAGTAGTTTCGGTGGACGAGATAGTACATGCACGTCTCGCAAGGCTGCGCGAGTTCGGCTTCGGGATGCTCGACCGTGAAATTCGTCACTCCCGCGACCACGAGCCGTCCGGGCAAGTCGTTCGCGTCAAGTCCTTGCAGGCGCCTGACCACGGCCTGCACCTGCTCGTGGCTGTCGCAGCGCGGGAAGGCTTCGACGTCGAGCCCCGCATCGAGCAGCTTGCGGATCGTCTCTCGCCGGCTCTCGTCGGCGCCGCTTGCCTGGGAATCCTCGGCCATGTAGTGCCTCCGGGTCAGATTCGCCAGAGCCGGCACCACCATTCGGGCTCGACGGGAAGCGAAAGCTCCGGCAAGTCGCACCACTTGCGATGCACCAGATAGTACATGCACTCGAGGCAGCGCTGCTGGTCCTCTCCGTAGGGGTGGTCGGTAAAGCCGCCGACGACCAGCTTGCCTTCGAGATCATCCGTGGCGAGCTGGCGCAACTCATCGAGAATTTCGGCAAACTGGCGAGCATCCTCGGGGAATGGCTCGGTGCGGGTTTTCAGGCCGCTGGCAAGCAGATCGGTGATCTCGATGAGAAGCTTGTCCTGTTCCTCGCCTGGCATTGCATCGACCTCGGTCTTTGTCCGTCGTCACCGACACTGCCCGCCTGGGGCGCAAGGGGCGCACCGACACCGATCCCGCTCTCGCGGCGGGAGTCAGCAGCGCATTCATGGGCGCCTAGGCGGTCTGGAAACGCGCCAGTTCCTCGCCGGTCTTCGCATCGTGGGCGTGTACGGTGCATACCAGGCACGAATCGTATGATCGGCAGACGTGGCCGACTTCGACCGGGTCGGAAGGATCGGCGATCGGCGTGCCGATCAGCGATTCCTCGATCGGCCCGCGTTCGCCGTTGTCAGCCCGGGGGCCAACATTCCACGTCGTCGGCGCGATGATCTGGTAGTTGCTGATCTTGCCATCCCGGACGTCGATCCAATGGCATAGCGCACCGCGAATCGCTTCGGTGGCGCCCCAGCCCTGGCCGTCGGTCTCGGTCGGCTTGATGTACCACTCGTCGTCGAGCCGCAGTTCGCGCAGGCAACGCTCGATCTGCCGATAGATCTTCACGCCTTCGTGCATGCGCGCGAAATGGCGCAGGGCGACGCTGGCGCCTCCCAGGCGGCGATACATGTCGAGCACGAGCGGATCGGTGTGTTGCCAGCTTTCGCCGTGATCGCCCCCCGCGACAAGCTGGCGCGCCAGCGGGCCCGCTTCGAGCCTGCCATTGTCCTCGTGATGGACTGCGGTACACCAGGAGTACTTTCCTTCGGGATCCATGTCGTTGTTGCTGATCGCTGCGGTCGTGCGGTCAAAGGGGTGCAGGCCGCCGGGCTCATCGTACCAGGCGCGGGTCACGTCCTCGCGAGTGTGTACCTGATCCATTAGCTTGTGGGAATCGCTGGCGCCGTTGTAGACGCCGCTTTTCATGATGACTGCGGCATTGCGGCCCTCGATGGTCGGCTCATTGTAGCGGTCCTCGTGGGGCAGGTAGCCCCAACTGATGTACTTGCCATGGCCGACGCCATACTTGTCGAGCCCGATATCCTGGGACATTCGCCAGTACAGCCCCAGGTCGGAATTCGCGTGCTCCGGCTTCTCCTCGAGCCAGGCGAGGAAATCGTCGTATGAGCGGATCTGCTCGTAGCGTTCGAGCGAACAGCCGAGCCAGACGGGCTCGAACCAGTTGCTGCGGAAATGCTCGAGGATCGACCAGGCCCGGGTCACATCGGTCAAGGTCGGTGCGCACATGACGCCGCCTGGCACCATGTAGCTCGAATGCGGCCATTGTCCGCCGAGCAAGGCATAGATCTCCACCGGGCGACCGGAAATCGTCACTCCAAGCTCGTAGTTGGTTCCGGTGAAGGGAGTCCAGCGCTTGACTGCTTCGGCGTAGTAGCGGCTTGCCGCATAGTTCTTGTTCGTGTAGTCGATCATGAACAGCCCGTAATGGTGCCTCGGCAGCGATTGCAGGCTTTCGGTCAATTGCCCGAGATTGCGCGCCAGAATGGCATTGCGCGGCACCGTCGTTCCCCATGCGGTGTCGAGGGCCCAGGCGGCGCAGGTCAGATGCGAGGCGCCGCAGATGCCACAGGCCCGGGGAGTCACGACCAGGCCGGCCTGGGGATCCTTGTCGCGCAGGATGATTTCGAATCCGCGGAACAGCTCGGCGGAAGTCCAGGCGTTCACCACAACGCCATCATCGATGTCGACGCGAACGTCGAGGTCGCCCTCGACGCGGCCTACCGGTGAAATGTCCAATGTTTGCACGGCTGGTTCGCCCATTTCCTCAACCCTCTTTTCAGTGCAGTCTTAGTGCAGTTTTGGTGCAGTTTCAATATGGAGCCGGTGCGGTCACACCACGAATATGTCTTGCTCGGCCCAAGCTGGCGCGGCGGCCTTGGCGGCGGCGGTCAGCTTGATGTAGCCGGTCTTGGCAACCCCTGTCGGCATGTCCTTCGGCACTCCCATCATCGTTTGCGTCTTGAATACCGTTCCCGGCATCAGGTCGAAGAACGGGAACTCGGGCTCGGTGCAGCCAAGGCACGGCATTCCGGCTCGCGTTTTCGAGGATTGCCGGTTCCACAGGATGCGGTTGCACGGGCTGTGCGTCATCGGCCCGCGACAGCCAAGGTCGTAGAACAGGCAGCCCTTGCGCTGGCCGAATTCGGTCGCTGAAACCTTGTAGGCGAAATGCATGTTCCGCGTGCAGCCCGTTTGCGTGAAACTCGTGAAAAACGTCGCCGGGCGCTGGAACTCGTCGAGCTTCAGGTCGCCGGCCCGACCCGTCGCGACCGCCACGAGGATTTGCGTCACCCAGTCGGGATGCGCCGGGCAGCCGGGAATATTGATCGCAGGAAGGCCAGCCTTGGAGACGAACCCTGCGCCGAGTGCGCCGCCGCGGTCCCTTTTGAGGAACTGCATTCCGCTCGATTCGGAAGGGTTGGGAGCGGTGGCCGGAATTCCTCCCCAGGTCGCGCAATCGCCGATGGCGACGACGAACTGGGCGGCTTCCGAGAGTTCCCTGACCCAATCCTTCATCGGCCTTCCGGCGAACCGGTTCCAGTTGCCGGTGCCGTTCGGGGCGTTCACCACGGTTCCCTCGAAGACGAAAATATCGAGGGGAATCTCGCCGGAGACGCAGTCGCGCAACAGCTTGTGTACGCCTTCGCCGAGTTCCAGCCCCAGCGATGGGTGCCACAACACGTTGATGCCGAAATCGGTCACCAGATCGCAGGCACTGGGTTCCTCGGCATTGAGGAACGACATCGTGTTGCCAGAACACGCCCCGCCTTGCAGCCATAGCAGATTGGCCATGAATTTCACTCCTCGAGGTTTGCGAAACCGTTTGTCGAATCGTTGACGAAATCCCATGCAACTACCGGGCCAACCTGGCAGGAAAAAGGAAAAACCTTACATTTCAGATAAATACAGAACAGTCGCAGGATTTCCGTTTGGCAGGAACCGTCAATTGCAAACGATCTTTGCATGCCGATTTGCAAAGTTTCTTTGCAAAGAGACTTTGCGAGTTAGGCGGCTTGCAACGCTCAGCTCTTCGAGCCCGGCAATTCGTAGCGCCGGATCTTGTTGGCGAGCCCCACCCGGGAAATTCCGAGATCCCTGGCGGCCCGGCTCTGGTTCCAGCGATGCTTTTGCAGCGCCTTGCCGACGAGCTGCACCTCGAGTGACTTGACGAGCTCGGGCAAGGTGGCGCCTTGGGGAACGATGACCTGATCGCCGTGCTCCCCGGCCGGCGCCACAGGCAGTCGCGCCAGCTCGGGGGACAGGTGGCGGACGGTCAGGTATTCGCCATCCTGGGCGCAGGCGACCATGCGCCGGATCTCGTTCTCGAGTTCCCGGACGTTGCCTGGAAACGAATATCCCGCCAATCGGTCGAGCAGATCCTTCGAGATGCCGAGCAAGCGCCGCGACATCTGCCCGCAATGCTTTTGCAGGAAAAAGTCGGCGAGAACCGGCACGTCCTCCTTGCGCTCGCGAAGCGGTGGAACCTCGAACTGGAATCCTTTCAGCCGGAAATACAGATCCTGGCGGAACGCGCGCTGCTCGACGAGTTCGGCGAGATCCTTGTTCGACGCAGCGATGATTCGCACGTCGCAGTGCTCGATCCTGTCGCTGCCGAGAGCCTTGACTTCGCCTTCCTGCAAGAAGCGCAGCAGGCTGACCTGGAAGGACGGGGAAATCTCGGAAATCTCGTCGAGGAACACCGTGCCGCCGTCCGAGGCGCGAAACAGCCCGAGGCGGTCGCCGATCGCGCCGGTGAATGCGCCTCGCTTGTGGCCGAACAGTTCCGAACCGAGCAGGTCATCGGGCATGCCGCCGCAGTTCTGCACCATCAGCGGGCTGGCGCTGCGTTCGCTGTTGAAATGGATCGCCCGGGCGAGCAGTTCCTTGCCGGTTCCGGTCTCTCCCTGGATCAGCACCGGCAGCGAAGTCTTCGCCGCCTGCCGCGCCGCGTTGCACAGCTCGGACATCTTTTCGCTAACGTACACGAGCTTCTCGAAGCGGAAGCTTTGCGGCCGGACGGTTTCCCTCTGCCTGGCATTGAACAGCGCCGAATCCTCGTCGATTTTCAGCTCGCGGCTGATCAGCCGGTGGCGCCGCGCCAGCTCGCGAGTCTCGAGGGCTCTCTTGACGAGCAGATACGCCTGATCGGCAAGCACTGGCCTGGTGAGGTACTGATACGCTGCGGTGTGCGCGACCACCGAGCCGATCGTCTGCGCGTCCTGGCCGCCGAATACCGGGATGCGTATGACATAGGGGTGCGAGCCGCGCAGGTGTTCGAGCACGCGCAGGGCATCGAAGCGCTCGCTAGTGGCGAAATCGCATAGCACCAGATCGACTTCGACGGTTTCCAGCAGCTCGCTGGCGGCGTCGCCGGTGGTCGCGACCAGGGTCCGGTAGCCGGGCAAGGTCGATAGCGAATCGGTCGCCACCTGGAAATCCGCCGGCGACCCGCTGATGAGCAGGATGGTGGAAGTGTGGTCCATGCAACGATTGATAGAGCTACCAATATAGTTTGCGATTTGCAAAGCACATTAACATGAGACAGATCGCAAAACAACGAAAGCTCGCCATGTTCAGAAACGGTGTTTGTGGACAAGAACTAACTTAGGGCGATTCCCTTAGCCCTCAGAGGAGCGACTTGGCACACGGTCACGGGAACTGTCGTGCAACTTGGTGCGGGGACAAGCCGAGCCGTCGGAGCAGTGACGGCTTGGGGCTGCGGTGGCGGTCGAGCCGGGTGGCTTCGAACCGTTGCGGGATTGGTAGCGGGGGCAGGATTTGAACCTGCGACCTTCGGGTTATGAGCCCGACGAGCTGCCAGACTGCTCCACCCCGCAT
>RKSA01000162.1 GCA_007571115.1 Gammaproteobacteria bacterium | reverse complement strand
CTGCCTGAGTGTTTCGCTGTGACACGCATCGGGACCCACACGGCTCTAGCCTTCTTCGGTGGTGGGCAGGGTCGGTTGAGTGAGAGATCGCGGGTCAAGCATCGCCTGCTGGCCGCTGGCGGGCAGAGCCGTCTCGCGGTATTGCGTCGGCTCGGGATGCGGCCGGTGCCGGGGCTGATGGTCACACTGGTCAGCCGCGACATTCTCGTTCCCTACTCCGGGGTCTTGCCCGCCTGCATCGCTGGCGGTTTTCCTCTCGAAGACGTGTTCATCGACCTGCGCCCACTGGCGCGCTTCGCTGGTGCGCGGCTGATCGAGGCCGAGATCGATGCGCTCGATCTCGAGTCGCGAACTGCCTTCCTGCCTGGGCGGCCCGAGCTGCGCTTCGACCTGCTCTCGCTCAACATCGGTTCGGCGCCCGATACGAGCAGCATTCCTGGCGCCGGCGAACACGCCGTCAGCGTCAAGCCGATCAGCGATTTTCTTGGCGCCTGGGAGCGGCTTCGCCAGCAGGCGGTGGCGAATTTGCAACAAGGCCGGGGCTACCAGCTCGCGATCATCGGCGGCGGGCCCGCCAGCGTCGAACTCGCTTGCGCAGCGCGGACGCGAATCCGCAAGGACAGCGGTAGCGACGGCGAAGGGCTCGTCATCCGCATCGTCTCGGCAGCGGGGCGGATCCTGTCCACCCACAACGAGCGAGTGCAGAACTTCATCAGCGCAGAACTGCGCCGCAAGAACATCGAGGCATTGACGGAGCATCAAGTCACCCGCGTCACCGCGAACAGGGTGTTTTGCAGCAACGGCGAAGAGCTCGAAGCTGACGGCATCGTCATCGCCACCGGCGCCGCGATGCCTGCATGGCCCGGGCAAGCGGGGCTCGCGACCAGCGAGGACGGCTTTCTCGAAGTCGACCAGCACCTGCGCTCGACGAGCCACGAATTCGTCTTCGCCGCCGGCGATGCCGCAACGATCAAGGGCCTGAAAAGGCCCAAGTCGGGAGTGTACGCGGTTCGCCACGGCAAGCCTCTCGCTGCCAACCTGATTCGTTGCGCAACCGGCAGGCGGCTCACGCGCTTCACTCCGCAACGCAATGCCTTGGCGATGCTCAATCTTGGCGATGGCAGGGCGCTGGCCTCACGAAGCCAATGGTTTTTCCAGGGCGCCTCGATGTGGCGAACCAAGGACTGGATCGACCGCCGCTTCCTGCGCAAGTATCGCGACTTGCCGACGATGCCCGAACAGCTCGCGATCACCCCGGGGCTGGCAAGCGGCAAGGAAGAGCGCGAACTTCGCGAGCACGCCTTGCGTTGCGGCGGCTGTGGCGCCAAGGTGGCGGGCAGCATCTTGCAGGATGTGCTCGAATCGATCTCTGCCGCTGCAATTTCGGCTACTGCGGGCTCGGCTGCCACAGGCAATATCGCCAGCAACATCGAGGATGCAGTGCTGGCGCCGGTTCCCGCCGGCCACGAATTGTGGCAAAGCATCGACTTGCTCAAGGCATTCATCGACGATCCCTGGCTGTTCGCGAAAATCGCGACCTTGCACTGCCTCGGCGACATCCACGCCATGGGCGCCAGGCCAGCTTCGGCGCTGGCGCTTGCCGGAGTGCCTTTCGCCAGCCGCTCGATCACTCGCACCGTGATGCGCGAGCTGATGCTCGGCTGCGTCGAAGCCCTGGCCGAGGAGGATTGCCGGCTGCTCGGCGGCCACTCGGCGGAAACGGGCGAGTTGCAATTCGGGCTGAGCGTGAATGGCCACGCGAAGCCCGGCGAGAGCTTGCGCAAGCAGGGAATGAAGGCCGGCGACGCGCTCATTCTGAGCAAGCCCCTCGGCACGGGCGCCCTGCTCGCTGCGGACATGCGCCACCAGGCGGGCCACAGCTTGATCGACCGGGCGCTGCAACAGATGCTCGTTTCCAATCGCGACGCAGCGCGCATCTTCCGCGAACACCAGGCGAATGCCTGCACCGACATCACCGGATTCGGCCTGGCCGGCCATTTGCTCGAGATGGTCACTGCAGGCACGGTGGAGCTGCAACTCGATGCCGTTCCCGTGCTCGGTGGCGCCCTCGAATGCCTGGAGCGAGGCATCTCGAGTTCGCTGCACAGCGACAACCGCCTGGCCGAACGCCATATCAGCGTTCGCGGCGGCGATGACAAGCTGCGCGGCTCGGCGCGCTACGAAATCCTGTTCGATCCGCAAACCGCTGGCGGCTTGCTCGCGGCGGTTCCCGAATCCCAGGCGGAAGCGTGCCTGGCTGCCTTGCGCGATGCGGGCCTCGAACACGCTGCGGTGGTAGGCCAGGCGAGCGGCGACAGCAACGGCCCGGCACGAATCGCCTTGCGCTGAGCGAAGCGCAAAACTGGCGACCATGGCCGCAGCGGCCTCCCCAGCACTGCGGCCAGCGCGCCAGCCCGCAAGGCGCGCCTCTCCACTGGCCAGCCGCTACTCGCGCTCGGTCAGCTCGATCTCGAACAGATTCGCCCAGTGCTTGCCTGTGACGAACAGGCGCCGGTTCTCGCCATCCCAGGCGATGCCGTTGAGAACGGCCTCGCTGCTGCCAAGCTCGGTGCGATCCGCGAGCCCGGTGAGGTCGACGACGGCAAGCACCACCCCGCTTGCCGGGTCGATTCGCGCGATGAAGTCGGTCTGCCAGATGTTGGCCCAGATCTCGCCATCGATGTATTCGAGCTCGTTGAGGTTGGCCAGGGGCTCACCGCGAATCGTGACCTCGATTTCGCCAACCGGCACGAATCCTTCGGGATCGATGAGCTGCAAGGACGAGGAGCCGTCGCTCAGGATCAGGTGTTCTCCATCCCAGGCAAGGCCCCAGCCTTCCCGGGGATTGTAGTGGGCATCGAGCTGTTCGAGGCTGTCGCGGTCGCGAACGAAGACGATATGCGAGCGCCAGGTCAATTGGTAGATGCGGTCCTCCACCATCTCGATGCCTTCGCCAAAATACCGGCTTGGCAGGCGCTCCTGCTGCAGCACCTGCCCGGTTTCAAGCTCGATTCGCGCCAGCCGGGACTGGCCGCGCTTGCCAGTGCCTTCCCAGAGGTAGCCATCGCGATAGATCAGCCCCTGGGTGAAGGCGGTGATTTCGTGGGGATAGGTGTTGACGACCTCGTAGCCATAAAAGCGCGTCGCCTCGGCGGCGAACATCGGCGCAGCGCATAGCGACAGCACGAGCGCGAGCCACCGCCAAGGCATTCCGGCTGCGGCCCTGGAACCTCTGGCGGCCTGTCTCGGCCGGCTCGAATCTGGTAGTCTGCGAGTCATCTGTTCACAACGGCTGCACAAGGGTTGCCCGGCGGCCCCGCAAGGGCTTCGCGACGCTCTCGCGGCAGCCCCGCAACGGTGGCAACAGCATGGCCGAAGACTGCATTTTCTGCAAGATCGTCGCTGGCGACATCCCCATCAGGCAAGTATACGCCGACGACGAACTGCTTGCCTTCCACGATGTCAGCCCCCAGGCGCCGGTACACATCCTGGTCATTCCGCGCAAGCACATCAGCAACATGAACGAGGCCGCAGCAGCAGACCAGCCCCTGCTCGGCGCGATGCTGCTGCGCGCAGCCGCCATCGCGAAGCAGCAGGGGCTCGCGGAAAGCGGCTATCGCCTCGCCCTGAACACGGGCCCCGACGCCGGCCAAAGCGTGTTCCACATCCACCTGCACATCCTCGGCGGCCAGCGGCTCGAAGGACGCATGGGCTGAGCCCGAGCCCCGACGCCTTGCCCGGCGCTACATAGAAAATGGCACGGTGCCGGATGTTCGCACGGTAAAATTGACCGGTTGCAAATCGGAGGACTGGGCAAGTGAATGGTATCGCAAGGAACGGTCTGCCCAAATGATCGTCGACAATTCGGAACGGTGCCGCCTGTGCTATATTGCGCGCCTTCGTTTTCGGGCATTGCATTGTGGGTCGCTGGATGGGGCACTGGATGAGGCAAAAGGCGCTGTTTGCTGCGCTGGGATGGGCGGCGGGGTTGTTTTCGCTGGGGGCGGTTGCCCAGG
>RKSA01000095.1 GCA_007571115.1 Gammaproteobacteria bacterium | reverse complement strand
GCTTCCTGCCGGCTGCGCCGGCCGGGGCTCACCCATCCATGGCAAGCCGTTCGCCCCTCAGGAAGCTCTGCTTCCTGCCGGCTGCGCCGGCCGGGGCTCACTCATCCATGGCAAGCCGTTCACCCCTCAGGAAGCTACGCTTCCTGCCGGCTGCGCCGGCCGGGGTTCACCCATCCATGGCAAGCCGTTCGCCCCTCAGGAAGCTCTGCTTCCTGCCGGCTTCGCCGGCCGGGGCTCACCCATCCCTGGCAAGCCGTTCACCCCTCAGGAAGCTTCGCTTCCTGCCGGCTTCGCCGGCCGGGGTTCACCCATTTTTGCTTGCCTGCTGGAGGTTTCGGCCACCTGCCGTTGAGCGGGTAGCCGTTCTGTGGCGAAAAAAATTTGCAGATAAAGTGGAAAAAGATGGTATTTCGTGGGGGATTGTGGTTTATTTAGCAACTCGGTGCGGTCAAAGCCTCGGGAAGCAGGGCGAGCAGAGGAGGCATAAAGATGTTTCGTGGCATGAATACCGTCAGTCTTGATGCCAAGGGGCGGCTGGCGATGCCGGCGCGTTATCGCGAGCGCCTGGCAAGGGACCACGGCGGTCGGCTCGTTGCGACCATCGACCTCGATACTAGGAATCGTTGCCTGGCACTCTATCTGCCTGACGAGTGGGACGCGATCGAGAGGCGGATCGATGGCCTTTCCAGCCTGAATGAACCGGTCAGGCGGATGAAGCACCTGCTGATCGGCCACGCCAACGACCTGGAGCTCGACGGCATCGGCAGGGTGCTGCTGCCCCAGGAGCTGCGTAGCTACGCCGAGCTCGAGAAGCAGGTCTGCCTGGTCGGCCAGTGCAGGAAGCTGGAAATCTGGAGCGAGGACAACTGGCTGCGCAAGCGCGAGCAATGGCTCGACGAGGTGCATGAACAGGGAGCGTTGCCCGAAGAGTTGCAGAATCTGGCGTTCTAGCGCCAGGTCAGTGGACAAGTTGGCGACAAGTTGGCGGACAGTCCGATGAATGACATCGCGGGGCATCAGCCGGTAATGAGAGCGGCAGTCGTCGAGGCATTGCACCTGCGCACCGACGGGATGTATCTCGACGCCACGTTTGGTCGCGGCGGTCACGGCGCCGCGATTCTCGAGCGGCTTGGCGCCACTGGCCGCCTCTTGGCGATGGACCGCGATCCCGATGCCATTGCTGCGGCACGAAACCTCGCTGCTGCCGATTCGCGCCTCGAGGTGATCGACCAGCGCTTCGCCGAATTGGGCACGGAGCTCGCGCAGCGCGAGCTCGCTGGCGAGCTCGACGGCATCGTCTTCGACCTGGGAGTGTCCTCGCCGCAGCTCGATGACGGCAATCGCGGCTTCAGCTTCAGCGTTGATGGCCCCCTCGACATGCGCATGGACCCCCGCTCCGGGGCTAGCGCCGCCGACTGGCTCAATGCGGCGCCCGAACGCGAACTGGCCGATGTGCTGTTTCGCTACGGCGAGGAACGGCATTCCCGGCGCATCGCCGCGCGAATCGTCCGCGAGCGCGAGCGCGAACCGGTCACGACGACGGGCCGGCTCGCTGCCATTGTCGCGGCTGCGGTGCCAGGCCGGGAGCGGCACAGGCATCCGGCGACCCGGACCTTCCAGGGGATCCGCATCCACGTCAATCGCGAACTCGACGAATTGCGCGAGGGCCTTGCGGCGGCGCTCGAAGCCCTGCGCCGGGGCGGGCGGCTGGCAGTCATCAGTTTCCATTCCCTTGAGGATCGCATCGTCAAGCGCTTCATCGCCTCGCAGCAGCGCCGCGACGAGTTTCCCCGGGACTTGCCTACGACCGCAGCGCCGCCGCCAGCACGGCTGCGGTCCATCGGCAAGGCGCGACGTGCCAGCGCTGCCGAGGTGCAGCGCAATCCACGCGCCCGCAGCGCACTGCTGCGGGTTGCGGAGAAACTGCAATGAGAACGGAAGCCCCAAGCCGGAGGCCCGCGCCGCAACGCGAACCTTCGGTCGCGCCTTCGCTCTGGGTCTGGTCCGGACTGGGGCGGTGGTCGACTTTGCTCCTGCTGCTGGTCCTGGCATCGATCTTCAGCACCGGGCTTGCCACGGTCGATGTCACGCGGCAGCACCGGCAGATGTCCCAGGAACTCGAGGAGCTGCGCCAGCAGGTCTATCTCGAACAGGAGGAGCGAGTGCGTCTGCTGCTCGAAATCAGCACCTTCGCCCGAGCCGACGAAATCGAGCGGATCGCTCGCGAGCAATTGCAAATGCGCTTCCCCGCAGCCGACGACATCGTGGTGGTGCGCAATGAGGTGGTGCGCAATGACTAGGAGGGATTTGGCGAATTTTCCCGGGGCCTGGAGGCCGTCGCTGCTATTGCTGCTGATGGCGCTTTGCGTCGTCCTTGCGGCTTGGCAGGCGATGAAACTGACGGTCTTGCAACGCGACCGCCTCCAGCAGGAAGGCAATGCCCGAACGATTCGCAGCGTGCCCCTGGTGGCGACCCGCGGCCTCATCACCGACCGCAGCGGCGAGCCGCTGGCGATGAGCACGCCGGTGAAATCGATCTGGGTGGATCCTCGGGAAATCGATCTCCGCAGCGGGAAAATCGGCCAGCTCGCCGATTTGCTCGATGTGCAGGAGGATGCCCTGCGGGAGCGGCTCGAACGGAACAGCGACCGTCGCTTCCTCTACCTGCGACGTCACCTGGCGCCAGCCGAGGCGGCGCCGATCCTCGCGCTGCACATTCCCGGCATCTACGAGCAGCGCGAATACCGGCGCTTCTATCCCCACGGCGAGGTGACCGCCCACCTGATCGGTTTCAACGATATCGACGACCGGGGCCAGGAAGGAATGGAACGCGCCTACAACGACTGGCTCGAAGGCACTCCGGGCAGCCGCCGCGTGGTCAAGGACCGGCGCGGCAACGTCATCGAGGCATTGAACACCATCAAGCTCGCGCAGCCAGGAAAGGAGCTGCGCCTGAGCATCGACATCCGCTTGCAGAACCTGGCCTATCGCGAGCTGCAGGCCGCCTATCGCGAACATCGCGCCACTGCGGCCAGCGCCGTAGTGCTCGATGTGGCGAGCGGCGAAGTGCTTGCGGTGGTCAACCAGCCCTCGTACAACCCGAACAACCGCGCGTCGATCAAGAACCCGGCAGTGACGCGCAATCGCGCCTTCACCGATATCTACGAGCCAGGCTCGACGATGAAGCCGTTCACCGTCGCGGCAGCCCTCGAGTCGGGGCGTTTCATTCCCGACACCCTCATCGAGACCCGCGGCTGGATGATCGTTGGCCGGCACAGGGTCGAGGATCTGCGCAATTACGGCACCTTGACGACCACGGGGGTCATCACCAAGTCGAGCAATGTCGGCACCAGCAAGATGGCCCTCGAGATCGGCCCTGCAAGCCTCGTTGCAATGCTTGAACGTTTCGGCTTCGGCAGGACCCTGGCAAGCGGATTCCCCGGCGAGGGCGCCGGGGTGATGCCCGAGGCTGGGCGGCTCGGCGAACACCCCACTGCGGCATTGTCCTTCGGTTATGGCGTTTCGGCGACTGCGGCGCATCTTGCCCAGGCGTATTCGGTTTTCGCCGATCGTGGCATGCGCAAGCCGCTCTCGCTGCGCAAGCTCAGCGAAAGCGAACTCGCCGACATTCCCCGGCAGCAAGTGATCAGTCCGGTGCTCGCCGGGCAAGTCGTCGAGATGCTCGAAACCGTCGTCGACCGGTCGCGTGGCGGTTCGGTGACTCGCGCGCAAATCCCCTTGTACAAGGTTGCCGGCAAGACTGGCACCTCGCGCGTGGCAAGGGTGGGCGCCCCAGGCTACGAAAAAAACTTGCACAATTCGCTGTTCGTCGGGCTGGCGCCGGCGAGCCGCCCCGAGGTCGTGATCGCCATCATCGTCAATCAACCGAACAACGGCCAGTATCTCGGCGGCCATGTCGCGGCACCGGTGTTTTCCCGCATTGCCGCAGGCGCCATGCGAATCCTCAACGTTCCTCCCGATGCAGTTCCGCTGACCGAGTCTTCCGGCCAGCGCCTGACTGCCTCTGGCGAAGCAGGACTGCCCAGGCCATGAATGTTGCCGCATTGCCTCCACTGCGAAGCAAGCTCCACGAGCTGCTTCGCGGCTTGACAGACTGCTGGCCCGACGGGCAGCCGACGCTCGAGATACGCGGCGTGCAGCTCGACAGCCGCAAGATCGGGCCCGGAGATCTGTTTCTCGCGATTCCTGGCCGCAGCCACGACGCGCGCCAATTTGTCGGCGAGGCGCTGCGCCGCGGCGCTGCGGCGGTCGCCGCAGAGCCGGGGGGGGAATGGCAAGGCCTGCGCTGGATCGGCGAGGTGCCGGTGATCGCAGTCGGGCAATTGCTGGCAAAGGCGAGCGAAATCGCCGGCCGCCATTACCGCCATCCTGCGGCGAAAATGTCGGTGCTCGGCATTACCGGAACCAATGGCAAGACCACCTGCTCGCAATTCCTCGCCGAGCTGTTCGCCAGGGTGGGTTGCCCGGCCGGCATCATCGGCACCCTGGGCCATGGCCGCCCCGGCGTCCTCGCCGAATGTCCGCTGACGACTCCCGATGCGGTTTTTGCGCAACGCGCGCTTGCGCAACTGGCGGCGGCGGGCTGCGAGGCGGTGGCGATGGAAGTTTCCTCGATCGGATTGCACCAGCAGCGCGTGGCGGCAGTGCGTTTCGAGACCGCGATCTTCACCAACCTGACCCGCGACCACCTCGACTACCACGGCAGCATGGAAAACTACGGCGCCGCCAAGCGCAGGCTGTTCGCCAGCCCCGGACTGCGCCACGCCGTCGTCAATCTCGACGATCCCCTGGGCCCGCAGATCGTCAGCGAACTCGGCTCGCGCGTGCAAGTCTTCACCTATGGCATCGCCAAGCGGAACGCGATGATCCGCGCCGAAGGCATCGCCACGACGCAGCGCGGTTTCCGCGCGCGGATTCACACCCCAGTGGGGAGCGGCGTCATTGATTGCAAACTGCTCGGCAGATTCAATGTCGGCAACGTGCTTGCCGTGATCGGCGCCTTGCTCGCGAGCGAGGCGAGGCTCGGCGAACTCGCCATCGAGCAGCTTTGCGAACTCGTTTCCGGTCTGCAGCCGGTGGCGGGTCGAATGGAAGTGATCGAGGGCGGCGATATTGCCACCGTCATCGACTATTCGCATACCCCTGACGGGCTGGAAAGCGCACTCAAGGCCTTGCGCGAGCATTTTGCCGGCCGCATCTGGTGCGTGTTCGGCTGCGGCGGCAACCGGGACAAGGGCAAAAGGCCACTGATGGGTGCCATCGCCGAGCGGCTCGCCGATCAGGTCGTGCTTGCTGACGACAATCCCAGGCTCGAAGACGGTGACGAAATCGTCAGCCAGATCCGCGGTGGCATGACTGCGGGCGCTGCGGTGCTCGTTGAGCGCGACCGCGAAGCCGCGATCCATCACGCCTTGGGCGCTGCGGCGCCGGGCGACGTCGTGCTGATCGCCGGCAAGGGCCATGAGGACTACCAGCAAAGCGGCACGATCCGGCGCCATTTCAGCGATGTCGAAGTGACGCGGCGCGGCCTCGGGCTGCGCGCTGCTGCGGAGGCAGCAAAAGCAACAGCAACAGCAACGGGAGAGCATCGATGATCGGTTCGATGCGTCTTGCCGCTTTGGCGCCGCAACTCGAGGGGGAGCTGCACGGCGCTGATCGCGCTTTTGCCGAGGTTTGCACGGACACTCGCAGCCTGCGCCCCGGCGACTTGTTCGTCGCCTTGCGCGGCGCAAATTTCGATGGCAATGATTTTATCGCCGAGGCGGCGCGGCGCGGCGCGGCGGGAGCGGTGGTGAGCCGTTTGGCGAAGCAAGACCTGCCACAGTTGCACGTTGCCGACACGGGCCAGGCGTTGGCGCGACTGGCGCGGATCAATCGCGAGCATTGCTCGGCCAAGGTGCTCGCCATCACTGGCAGCCAAGGCAAGACCACGGTCAAGGAAATGCTCCATGCGATCGTGTCGAGGCAGGGCGAGAGCCTCGCCACCCGGGCCAATCTGAACAATACCATCGGTGTGCCCCTGACCTTGTTGCGCATCAAGAAGAGCCATCGCTTCGCCGTCATCGAGATGGGCGCCAACCGCGCTGGCGAAATCGCCCGCAGCGTTGCTGCGGCGCGCCCCGACATCGCTCTGATTACCAATGCCTCGGTGAACCATGCTGAAGGCTTTGGCGGCCTCGAAGGGGTCGTTCGCGCCAAGGGCGAGATCATCGACGGGCTCAAGCCCGATGGCGTGCTGCTGCTCAATGCCGCAGATCCCCGGGTTGGCGACTGGCGCCGTCGCGGCGCCGATTTCCGGCAGGTTCTGTTCAGCTTGCACGAGCGGCCTGGCGAATCCGGCTATTGCGCTGCTGGCATCGAATTGAACAACGCCGGCCAGCCGAGCTTCGAGCTCGTCAGCCCCCGGGGAATGGTCAGGGTCGGCTTGCGTCTGCTCGGCGAGCACAATGTCGCCAACGCCGTCGCCGCCGCCGCTGCGGCTTTCGAGGCAGGCGCCGGGGCGGAAGCCGTCAAGCAGGGCCTGGAGGCCGTCGAGCCCGTTCCCGGCCGGCTTTGTCCGCAGGCTGGCCCTGGCGGGCTGCGCATCATCGATGACAGCTACAACGCCGCGCCGGGTTCGTTCCGCGCCGCCATCGAACTGCTTGCCAGGCTGCCTGGCGAATCGCTGCTGATCGCCGGCGACATGCTCGAGCTCGGCCCGGGAACCGAGGCGATGCACCGGGAGATTGGAAGCTACGCAGCAGCCCGGGGCATCGGGCAGCTCTGGGCCACCGGCGAACTCTGCCGACACATGGTCAAGGGCTTCGGCCATGCAGGAAGGCATTTCGCGGCCCGGCAGCAATTGCTCGAAGCGCTTGACGAGGTCGCGGCCGCCGATCGCGTGGTGCTCGTGAAAGGTTCGCGAGGCGCCCGCATGGATGAAGTCACCGCAATCCTGCAAAAGGGGGGAACAGACTGATGTTGCATTGGCTGTCCAACTACCTGGTCCTGCTCGACAGCAGCTTTGGCGTGCTGCAATACATCACTGTCCGCGCCGCGTTCAGCGTCATCACCGCCCTCGTCGTATCGCTGATTTTCGGCCCGGCCATCATCAAGCGGCTCAACCTCGCCCAGATCGGCCAGGTCATTCGCGCCGACGGTCCCCAGAGCCATTTCGAGAAAGCCGGCACTCCGACGATGGGAGGTGCGCTGATCCTGCTGAGCATCACCGTCAGCACGGTGCTGTGGTCGAACTGGAACAATCACTACGTCTGGCTCTTGCTCGCCGTGACCTTGTCGTTTGGCGCCATCGGCTGGGTCGACGACTATCGCAAGCTGATCCGCCGCGACCCCGGGGGCCTGCCGGCGCGCTGGAAGTTCTTCTGGCAATCGGTGTTCGGCGCCGCCGCTGCGGTGGCTTTGTACATCACCGCTCCCGGCACGGGGGAAATCGAGTACATCGTGCCATTCTTCAAGGATGTCGCGCTCAACCTCGGCATCGCCTACATCGTCATAAGCTGCCTGATGATCGTCGGCTTCAGCAATGCCGTCAATCTCACCGATGGCCTCGATGGCCTCGCCATCCTGCCGACGGTGCTCGTCGGCGCAGCGCTTGGCGTGATCGCCTACCTCGCCGGGCATAGCGAGTTCTCGGCCTATTTGCACATTCCCTATGTGGTCGGCGCCGGAGAGATCTCGATCTTCGCCGGCGCCCTGCTCGGCGCCGGGCTCGGCTTCCTCTGGTTCAATGCCTATCCGGCCCAGGTGTTCATGGGCGACATCGGAGCGCTGTCGCTCGGAGCGGCGCTGGGGCTGATGGCGATCGTCTCGCGCCACGAAATCGTGCTGTTCATCATGGGCGGGGTTTTCGTTGTCGAGACCGCCTCGGTGATGATCCAGGTGCTGTCTTTCCGGCTCACCGGCAGGCGCATTTTCCGCATGGCGCCCTTGCACCACCATTTCGAGCTGAAGGGATGGCCCGAACCGCGCGTGATCGTGCGCTTCTGGATCATCACCCTGATGCTGGTGCTCGCTGGGCTGGTCACGTTGAAGCTGCGCTGACAGGATGGAAACGATGATGCAGGATTCTGTGCAGGAACATCGCGTCAGCGTGATCGTCGGGCTTGGCGACACGGGGTTTTCCTGCGCGCGCCATTTCATCAGGCGCGGGCGCACTTTTCGCGTCGTCGATAGCCGGCCAGAACCACCCCGGCTCGGAGCATTGCGCGAGCTGATGCCCGATGCCGAGATCGAGCTCGGCGAATTCCGCGCCGAGGGCTTGCTCGATGCCGCCGAGCTCGTGGTGAGCCCTGGAGTCGACTTGCGCAACCCTGCGCTTGCTGCGGCGCTCGAGGCAGGCGTTCCAGCCAGTGGCGACATCGACATTTTCTCCCGGGAGGCGCCGGGAGCGATCGTTGCGGTCACGGGTTCGAACGGCAAGAGCACTGTGGTCGCGATGCTTGCCGCGATCCTCGACGAGGCCGGCGTCGACTACGGCCTTGGAGGCAATCTCGATGGCAGCCGCTTCCGCCCGGTGCTCGAATTGCTCGGGGAGCGCGCCCGGGACTGGTACGTGCTCGAGGTTTCGAGCTTCCAGCTCGAAACCGTCGAGCGGCTGAACGCCAAGGTCGCATTGCTGCTCAACCTGAGCGCCGATCACCTCGACCGCTACGACAGCATGGAAGAATACGCGCGCGCCAAGCAGCGCATTTTTCGCGGCAGCGGCAGCATCGTGCTGAATCGCGACGAAGCCTGGAGCCGCCCGCCTGCGCAGCACGAGGGGGATGATGTGCCGGTGCTCAGCTACGGCCTCGATGAACCCGCTCCAGGCCAGTTCGGCCTGCGGCGCCATCGCGGCGAGTCCTGGCTTGCCTTGGGCGAGCAGCGCTGGCTTCCCGCCAGCGAGTTGAAGCTGCCCGGGCAGCATAACGTTTCCAACGCTCTTGCCGCGATGGCGCTGGCGCTCGCCATGGGCATGCCGCAGCAGGCCATCGTCGCCGGTCTGCTCGCATTCCGGGGCCTGCCGCATCGTTGCCAATGGCTGGCGAACATTGCCGGAGTCGACTACTACAACGATTCCAAGGCGACCAATGTCGGCGCCTGCATGGCGGCGGTGCGCAATCTTGCCGCCGAACGCACCGGGCGCGCCGGGAAAGTCGTGCTGATCGCCGGTGGCAGCGGCAAAGGCGCCGATTTCGCGCCACTGGCGCCGCTGCTGCGCGAATCGGCCCGGGCTGCGGTGCTGGTCGGTCGCGACGCAGCCGAACTTGCCGCCGTGCTGGCGCCCGGAACCCGCGTGCATCTTGCCGGCAGCATGGCCGATGCGGTGTCCCGCGCCCGTGCTTGCGCCGAGCCCGGGGACGCCGTCCTGCTCTCGCCGGCCTGCGCCAGTTTCGACATGTTCGAAGGTTTTGCACAACGCGGCGAGGCATTCGCGCGTTGCGTGGAGAGCTTGCAATGATCGGCACGGTGACCGGCACAGCGATCGGCAATTCGGCTCGCCAGCCTGGGGCGCCGACCCGGGCCTGGCAGGCGCCGCGACCGAGCGCAATCCTGCTCGCGACGATATTGCTGCTGTTCTTCGGCCTGCTGATGATGACTTCGGCGTCGGTGGAGATCGCGGAAAGCCGCTATGGCGACGCGTGGTTCCATCTGCGGCGGCAGGCGATTTTCGCCGCCATCGGAATCGTGGTGATGCTGGTTACGGCGCATATCCCGATCAATTTCTGGAATCGGCTCAACCAGCTCTTGCTGATCGCTGCCTATGCGATGCTGGTCCTGGTGCTGCTGCCCGGCTTCGGTCACGAAGTCAACGGCTCGACTCGCTGGATCGATCTCGGTTTCATCACCGTGCAGCCTTCCGAGCCGGCCAAGGTGTTGTTCGTCATCTTTCTTGCTTCGTATTTCGACCGGCATCGCGAGTCGGTCGCCACGAGCTGGATGAAGTTCCTCGTGCCATTGGGCCTGACCGGACTTGCAGTAGCGCTGTTGCAAAGGCAGCCCGATCACGGAACCATGTTCATCCTGACGCTGACCGCCTTGTGCATGATGTTCCTCGTCGGCGTGCGGTCTCGGCGGCTATTGTCGCTATTCGTGCCGGCGATCGGGGCGATCGGCCTGCTTGCCCTGACTCGGCCCTACGTGCTGAAGCGTCTGACCTCCTTCCTCGATCCCTGTGCGCTGGAAAACACCTATGGCGCCGGCTATCAGCTCTGCCAGGCGCACATCGCCTTCGGCCGCGGCGAGCTGTTCGGCCTGGGGCTCGGCAACAGCATCCAGAAAATCGATTTCCTTCCCGAGACGCACAACGATTTCGTCCTCGCAGTGATCGGCGAGGAACTGGGCCTGGCGGGCCTGGCACTGGTGATCCTGCTGTTCTGCATACTGGTCTGGTCGTGCTTTTCCATCGCCTGGCAAGCGCAGCAACGCGAGCGGTTCTTTTCCGCCTACCTTGCCTGGGGGCTGGGCCTGCTGTTCGCCGGCCAGGCGATGATCAATATCGGAGTCAATCTCGGTCTGTTGCCGACCAAGGGGCTGACCTTGCCGTTCATCAGCTACGGCGGCGCCAGCCTGGTCGTCTGCTGCGCGATGATCGGCCTGCTGCTGCGAATCCAGTACGAAAGCGAATGCATTGCCGAATCTCCCGCGTCGCGGCGACGGAGGCTGTCATGATAGCGCGTTGCAGGACCGTGCTCATCATGGCCGGCGGAACCGGTGGCCATGTGTTCCCGGCGATTTCCATCGCCCGGCAATTGTGCCGCGTCGGCGCCAAAATCCATTGGCTTGGCTCTGCGGGCGGGATGGAACAGCGCCTGCTCGAAGCCGAGCCCTATCCTTTTCACCCGATCACGGTGACCGGGCTGCGCGGTCGCGGCCTGGGGCCGCTCGCCCGCGCACCCTCGATGCTGCTGCGCTCGCTGCTCCAGGCGCGGCGCATCCTGCGCGAGCTGCGCCCCGATTGCCTGCTCGGCATGGGCGGCTACGTTACCGGCCCCGGCGCACTCGCTGGCCGCCTGGAAGGCGTGCCGGTGATGATCCACGAACAGAATGCCGTGCCGGGGCTGGCCAATCGAATCG